>NZ_JAAHHZ010000568.1:0-3153 GCF_010672005.1 Moorena sp. SIO4A5
CCCAAGCCAGGTAAGGATTTGATTTGAATCAGCCATCCCTACTCATCACAGCTTGACTCCTAGGCATGATTAATTCTCAATTTTAAGGCAGTAGCTCCAGAAATCTTAAAAACGTACCCTTGTAAGGATGGGGAGATGGGGAGATGGGGAGATGGGGAGATGGGGAGAGAATCGTAGGGTGGGCAGTGGCTACGGGGGGAAATTGACAAGCAGCAGAAGCGTAGGGTGGGCAGTGGCTGTTGCCTGAAATTGGCCAGCAGCCGTGAAGCTATCATCAGCCACTGCCCACCAGACAGGAACTTTTTTTACTCTCTGTGTCATGCATTACCAGATGCGATCGCTTCCATTTTCAGATGGGGAGATGGGGAGGAATCGTAGGGTGGGCAGTGGCTGTTGCCTGAAATTGGCCAGCAGCCGTGAAGCTATGATCAGCCACTGCCCACCAGAGTTTTGGTAGAATCGGCAGCAGAAGCGTAGGGTGGGCAGTGGCTGTTGCCTGAAATTGGCTAGCAGCCATGAAGCTATGATCAGCCACTGCCCACCAGACAGGAACTTTTTTGGCGTTGCTGAATTAAGGAATGAATGCGCGATCATCTGGTTTTATTAAAGCCCCCGTGGGTCCCCATCTGTCAAAAAGCGAAGCATCCGCTAATTCCCCCCAAAGTTGGGGGGTTAGGGGGGCGGGGGACTTTGACAGTTTTTTCCCCCCAGAATTGGGGGGCTAGGGGGGCGAAACCATACCCAGAATTAGCAACGCCACTTTTTTTACTCTATCTTTCATGCATTACCAGATGCGATCGCGCTGTACTTCAGGATGCATCTAATTATTGCTGTTTGACCCAGTGGGTGGAACAGGCATCTTGCCTGTTTCCTGCCTTGGAACCGGCATCTTGCCGGTTATCAATATTCCATCCCAGGCAGGATGCCCACCCCACTCCTATTCATGCCGCCCCTCATATCAAGGCTTTTGCCAACCCTATAAACCCAAAAAGAAGCCTGCTCGCCGATGCCACTGGGGTAGCAAGCTCCTTTCAAGTCAGCCCTCAGTTTCGAGTGCGACTCTACCTTCTGGGACTAATGCCCGCCAAGCACGCCCGTGCCAGGTAACCGAAAACGAGTTAGTAGCACAGGTAGCTCGCCAATTTATCCAGGCAAATCGTGCGCCATCCGAGATCAAAAAGGGGTTTTGACATTTTGATCGGATAGTGGTAATTTAAGGGTGCTACTCTGCGTCGTCGCCCGCAAAAGGTTCATACCAACTCCCCTTCCCGGACCCTGCACAGTACTGGGAGAGAGACTCGGAGACTGACTCCTCATTTTGCCTTGCTACCCCGTTACGAGAAACAGGAGCGGTCTGTTTAGGTAGGAGTTTTTTCTTTCTTGGGCATGGTTTCATCTCCATAGAATTAAACTTTCTGTGGTTTAGCTTATTGAGTTGGCTCTGCCTGTGTCAATAGGTTTTTTCATAAGTTTTGTTACGTGGGGAGTGGGGAGATGGGGAGATGGGGAGATAGGGTGATGGGGAGATGGGGAGATGGGGAGATGGGGAGATAGGGAGATAGGGATAATCGTAGGGTGGGCAGTGGCTAGCAACGGAATTAGCCAGAGCCGTGAATATATCATCAGCCACTGCCCACCAGCCAGAGCTTTTTTTTGTAGTCTATCTGTAAACCATGCTTCAGATGCGAGTCACGCGATCGCGTTCTACTTCTAGGCTAACTGTAGTATCTGTGGAATCGGTAACTCTTTATTAACTTGGCTATAGGCTTACAAATATAGGCGATGGCGGCCTAAAAAAGTAGTATTCCTCGATGGTAACTCTTTCCCCGACTCCCGATTCCCGACTCCCTCGGTGCGCTTGACCCGTAATTAAATTCGCCACGGGTCGCACCGCTCCCGACTCCCGGGGTTAGTCGAAAAACCAATTTTCCTTCAAAACTTCTGCTAAAGATGCGGGAGGGTCTTCTGGGAAAAAAGCAATCGGTTTATCCATTAAACTTCCCATCACTTTCTTGGCATCTAGGTAAGTGTTGGCAAAGATTTCAGACAAATAAGGCTTTAAGCTAGGACTATCTAACAATTCATCTCGAATCTGTTGACGAAATGTTGTAATTTCGGCTTTCCATTTATTAGCGTTGTATGCTCTTTCAGATTCCCAATACTTAAGTTTAAGTAAATGTTCCCAAAGTCGAATTAAGAGATTTTTAACTGCTCTCCTGTTCTGTTTTACTATACTTTCCAATTCATCCAATAAATTTTCCCAATCAACATGGGTAAAATCTCCCGATCGCAGTTGTTTTATAGTTGCCTCTAGCCAAAGCTGATAATCGTGATCGTATAACCTTGAGGTATTTGGCGCTGTTGATATTTTCATGAGCTTTAAGAGCCGCAATTAAATTAATGGATGAAAGGGATTTTGCTGCCAGATTTTGGTAAGCTTTTCGTGCTTGCTCCTTAACTGAGGTGGGAAGTATGGCGTAAGTTCGCCAAAAATCAGGTTAGGTGCGCTCTTACCATTAAGAATTAAATTCGCCACGGGTCGCACCTGTCGTAAAGGATTTCATTAAGCTCCTTAACTTGATTGGTAGCAATATCTGCTTCTGCTCGCTTCATCAGGCTGTCTAGCTTTCCAGAGCTTAGGTCAGATTCTAGCTGCTGGTCCCACTTATGATCTAAATCATCTAAATATTTCTGTAAGCGGGCTGCCAGCTCTCGAATCTCGCTGTTTGGTAATTGTCGAATAGCTGTTTCAATTTGATCAAGGGTTAACATAAACTAGTTTAGTATTTACATTGATACTATATTAGTATAGCGGTTTTCAATGTGGTGAGGTACAAAGTCCTAGGTGTTCCCAGATCCGCTGTTACCTGTTCCCTTTGCTATCAAAATACTATTACGTAAACGAACGAGTAAACTTGTGATGGAAAATAAAGTAATCGATGTGAGTGGTCTAAGTCCAAAACAGATTGCTATCATTACAGAAATTGTTGAAACTTTTAAGTTAGTTGCTCAACAAAAAGGGTAATCGGGAGTCGGGAATCGGGAATCGGGAGTCGGGGAGATGGGGAGATGGGGAGATGGGGTGATGGGGAGTTTGATTAGAATGTGTAGTGTGAGCTTTGGTATCAATAATACTCTTAGCTTTAATCGCTA
>NZ_JAAHHZ010000569.1:0-3148 GCF_010672005.1 Moorena sp. SIO4A5
TCCAAATAAGCAGATGCGCCAAGTGGTCATTTACTTAACCAGTTCAACTTCTGAACTCGTTTATCAGACAGCGTTTGAGATTCCTGGTACTCGTCACGAATTTGAGGTCATTCGGCTATGGGAACAACCAACTCAGCCGTTTCTGGAATCGACGGGGTTATTGCCCTTGGCTGTGCTGACACAAACCCCCGATGCTGCTCAAACCTTGCGTCAGGTGGCTGCAAGAGTTGAGGCGATTCCAGAAATGAGGATACAGAGCAATGTGGCTGCGTGCGCTGGGATTCTAGCAGGGCTATTATTAAAGAGGGACTTGATTAACCAGGTTTTACGCACAGATATCATGCAGCAGTCTGTAATTTATCAAGACATTAAGGATGAAGGCCGTCACGAAGGGGAACAATCTCTCATCCTCCGCCTACTCTTGCGTCGCATCGGCGAAGTGTCCCCAGAAATACGAGCGCAGGTTCAAGCCTTATCCCTCCCTCAGCTTGAAGCTTTGGGGGAAGCATTGTTGGACTTTACGAAACCTGACGATTTGGATGAATGGATGCGTTCACGTAGTGTTGCTGATAGTAAATCGAACTCGTAAGTTTAGCTTTTGGTGCGATTGGCCTACGGCCACGCTACGCGATGAAGCGTTTCGGCAAAGCCGACGCTACGCGAACGCAAAGCGTGGCCAAAGGCCTCAGCTTCCGCTAAAAGCGATCAGCCCTACGGGCATAGCTGCGTTTAGCACACTACTTCTCAACTAAGATTAACTGAGTTAGCGTACGCTTCTTTTTCATGCTGCTCCCGCTAAGTGTTGATGGAAATAATATTAGCTAAAGCTCGCAGTGCATCATTAATTGATTTTTGATCTGGAAACATTTCAGCAACATCGTTATCTAACTTAACAATGTTGCTACCTTCGCTATATCTCTGAGCATATTTACCCCGTATGCCTTTGCTGAAATCGTATTCATCTAGCAGATCCTGATCCTGTTGATTATTAATAGTCATTGTTCTCCTCGTATGTCCTTTTCTCTGGTGATGTAGCCAAACGAGCACGCTTTAAGCCTGATCGATTACTATTTACTTAAAGTCCGGTTTGCCGGATTATGGTTATTTGGAATTATGGAAGTCATCAAGCTAGGAAAAAAAGGTGAACTCTCTATTCCCAAAGCAATTCTCAAGCGTCTAGGGTTGGAGGGTGAAACTATGCTACTGGTAGAGACTACTGCTGATGGTGGAATTCTACTGCGTCCTGCGGGAGTGTATCCGATTGAGATGTATACAGAGGAACGGATTGAGGAGTTTTTATCAGGCGATCGCTGGCTACAACAGAATCATTGATTTTCAAGGTCTTTTTTGGCTCTAATTTCTTGAATGTCTTGCCAAAAATCAGATCTTGTCACATTTTTTAGAGACTGTTGACGTTCTTGAGTATAATCACCAAAACCCCATCCTAAATCTTGTAAAAAACGAATTGCATCAACTTGCCCTAATTCCTTAACTAAGGCATAATAGGCTTTTTGTTTTAATTCAATTGGTGTCATTTTTGTTATTTCCCGCAATAGCTTAAGTTTAGCGCTCAATCCGCGTTTCATCCATGTCGAGTAATTCCCTTCAAAATTGAAAGAGGCGATCGCTATTGTATACCAATAGTTTTCATAAAGCGATTGACCTTTGGTCACGCTACGCGAACGCATTTATGTACCAACAGTTTTGAGAAAGCGATTGACCTTTGGTCACGCTACGCGAACGCAAATTCTTAGACAATTAGAAAGATGAGCCAATTGCAAAAAACCTAATCGTGGGTTAGTGAGGCTGAAGTGGCTACCAAAACTTTTAACTTTTGTAACTACTTGTTAACATTGTCGCAGAGATGGCGATCGCTTTCCTCAATATTGGGGTTATTCTCCAAATAGTCACGCACCCAATTGCAACCCCGCACCATCAGATCATCGAATGATTCAATCTTCCATAACCTCACTATTTGATCGTTGGCAACCATAGCCAGTTGCTTACCATCGCGGCTAAAATTGAGATCCAAGACCCGATATTTTTCCTGTGCGTTGAATTCTGCCACCTGCTCCTTGGTCTCTACATCCCATAACTTAGCGATACGATCTAATCCAGCAGTTGCAAGTAATTTGCCATCAGGACTAAAACGGACATCCATTGCCCCGTTTGCATATCCTTTGAATTTGGCTAACTCATTGTAATCTGAGTCCCACAAACAGACGTTGCCATCTGTGGCAGAAGTAGCCACCAACTTTCTATTAGGGCTAGAAATTACCTGATCGATTATACGAGAGTGACATCCCGAGAATAAAGTAGTGTCTAAGCTGTCTAAACTAACTTCATCACTCGAGTAGGATACTTTAGGAGTATCACTCGGATCAGTAACTTCATTAGCTTTAAAGTCCCAAATACGGATGATGCCATCTCTACCTGCGGTAATCAACTGCTGACCATCAGGGCTGAAAACCGCTATTTCTATCCAAGTGTGATTGGTTTCGATTGTAATATCAGAAGGCTCAGACGGGTTATCTAAAACTAATGTGTTTTTATAAGAAGAAGGAAACCTTTTATGTTCTGGAAAAGTGGCGGTCTTACCATCACTGCTATAAATTTTATCTAGCATCGAGAATTGCGGTTCTCCTTTAAATTGGTTTTCGGATATTTGTTCACCCAATAAGTTCCACCAGCTAACACGATCAGAGCCGTCCTTACTAGCCAGTTGCTCGCCATCCTTGCTAAAGCTAACCTCCCACGCCCAGCCTCTAAGACCTTGGTTTAGCTCAACCTGCTGTTGAGTTTCTAAGTCCCATAAACCCAAGGTAACAATGCTATCTGCTCCCATACCTCCATCAGAATCCACACTGGCAGTAATGGTAGCCAGTGAACTGACATCAGGGTTAAAACTGACACTTAGAACCCAGCCTTCAGGCCCTTGGAAACAATCATGATTCAGAAGTTTGCCTGACCTGTCCCACAAGCAGATCAATCCTGTAGTGTCAACGCTAGCGATTCTGCTGTGATCGGGGCTAATACCAAGACCGATGACTGTGCCTTGATGTTTTTCCAGGCGATTCCGTTCTCTTACTCCATAAGCCACCTTGTGCAGTGTTTTTGTAACTTGTATTTTTAGCTTAGGGTCTGGCTT
>NZ_JAAHHZ010000057.1:0-38056 GCF_010672005.1 Moorena sp. SIO4A5
TTTTTAACAAAACCTAACTATCAGTAATCATTCAGCTGCTATCAGCCAATGGCCAAGGCCATTGGCCTTGGCTCACGGCTGACCGCTGACTGCTGTTCGCGCAGCGTGCGCGTAGCGCATATGCTTACGGAAAAACTAAAAGACCCAGACGCTCATGCTCCCAGCCTCTGTTTTTTGGATAATCGTGAGATAAGTTTGTTATACAAAGACGGATCAGAGATTTGTAATGGTTGAGGCATGGCATCAAACTCTTCCTCTTCCAAAGCGAGGTAAGTATCAATCTGCTCACGATTAGCTAAGTAGAACGCGATCGCTCCGTAAACCTGTTCAAGGTTGACAGTGGGAAGGATTGAACAATACTTTCTGGTGATAATCCGTTGCGGAAAGTATATACAACGGAGTCTAGAGAAATTCGTGTGCCTGCAATCCAGTAACCATTGTCCCGATATTCTATATAAGTCTTAGCTTCTATAACTGGCATCAATTTACCTTGAATATATGTATTGAGATCATATAACTGAAACAACTGAAACAAAAAACTGAGATCAATACTGAGGCATTCTGCTCTTGTCTGCCAATTATTCTGAAAGTATCGATTACCGCTAAGTATTTTTACTTACGTTACTTGGAGGTTTAGGGATGCAGTCGGCCAAAGGGGGTTTCCCCCACTCGCGCTTTGCATCAAGACAGTGCTCAGGCTTCTCTCGATATCCCCTGAAGCGCGTTCGCGTTCGCGCAGCGTAGGCAAAGCCTAAAGCGTGACCTACGGTCAATCGCGTTTTCTGGTTGCTTTACCGATGTGATACTTAAGGATAGGTGTGGGTGGGATACAAAGTACCCGCAAGGGTACTGTAAAGTCTCGTAAACTTTGCCATCATAACTAGTATAAAGCCTATTTACAGTAATCCTTGCAGAAAAATCCCAACTCAAGGTGATAAGTAATTAAGGCGTCAAGTTACCCACTCGTAATTAACGTGAGTTGAGGGGTCTAACCAATCCCTAATTTCTGGAAATTTATAGGAGTCAGATCATCATGGAAAAACATCAACCAATAGAATTTTCCCTAGAACAGGAGTTCAATCTTAAAGTTTTTGAGACGCAAATTCAAAATCTCGACCTTGAACAAGCAAAGAATCTTCTGTGCGAGCTCTATAGACAGATGTCAATTCGTGAAATTCATTTCAGGAATTTCGTTAAGCACAGTTTAATCGGAAATCCTCCACCTTGGAGTGAGTAAGCTCAGGGAGCAAGGGATGAAAGTAAGCTTATGCGCTATGCGCACGCTACTTGAGGTGCTATCAGCTATCAGCTATCAGCTATCAGCTTGCATAGGTAAACATTCGTTTAATTTATTGCGAATCGGCGCAGCTACCCTGGGTTTATGTTAAGCATGATAGCTGACGGCTGACCGCTGACCGCTGACCGCTGACCGCTGACCGCTAAATGCTTACTTTTGCCTCATACGGTAAATTTGCCAATTAAATTCTGATTAGCTTAACCCAATTATCCGGAATCCACAGCTAAATTACTGAAGAAACAATAAACACAGCAGTTAGAGTCAAGGCGACTGAGACATAATAACATTATTAAGTGCATCAAGTAGGTAGCTAGAGATACATTTAACATGACTGAATTGCTAAATTATCTATGAATTCAGTAAATCAGCAATTCAGGGTTATTTCTCACCTACTTACTGTTCAAATGGTCAGTTAACCAAGGCTCTCTAGCTTTAATTCACAATCAAGGAGTATCCCATGGTAAAACAAATGTGCTGGTTATCGAGCTTTGGTAGCAATGAACCAAAAATGTTGCACTTGCGGACTTCCCCTTATGAGGCTTGGCGTCCGTACACAGCTTTTCCCCAATATGCTGTCCCAGATTATCCAGTACCTGGCGGTTCTAAAGGCTGGGCAACCTATCAGAAACTAAGACTCTCAGACTGGGTTTTGGTTCCTAGTGACAATGAAAATATGGATTATAAAGCAAGTTAATAATTTAGTAATAAATGAAGAATTAAGAATGTAGAATGTAGAATGTAGAATTCTTAATTCTTAATTCTTAATTCTTAATTCTTCAACAGTTAAACTAATTACTTGACTAGATAAGGACTGGTTAACTTATCTAACTGTTGCACTAACAAGCTAAGGAATAAACCGACATCAGTAACAACACCAACCGATTCTACTGAACCGCGATCGCTTAATTTTGTCACTACGGCGGGGTTAATATCCACACAGACCATCTTCACTCCGGCTGGAGTCATATTGCCGACGCCAATAGAATGGAGCATAGTAGACAGCATCAAGATCATATCTGTCCCTTCCAATAACTTGGCATAGTCTTGCTGTGCTTTAATCAAATCCATCTGGGTATCTGGCAGAGGACCATCATCTCGGATGGAACCAGCTAGGACAAATGGTACGTTATTGCGGACGCATTCATACATCACCCCTTTAGTTAATACACCCTGTTCTACAGCTTGGGCAATACTACCGCAGCGACGGATAGTATTGATTACCTTGAGATGGTGTCGGTGTCCACCATGGACAACTACTCCTCGTTTCATATCCACACCCAAAGAGGTTCCCATCAGGGATTGCTCGATGTCATGAACTGCGATCGCATTTCCCCCTAACAGCGCCTGAACATACCCAAGTCGAATCAAACTGGATAAATGTTCACTACCGCCAGTGTGAATTACCACAGGTCCTGCTGTCACTACAACTCTGCCCCCTTGGTCCCGAATTTGGCGCAGCTCCCAAGCAATTTGTTCGACTACTAATTCTACCCGGCGCTCACTAGAGACCCCAGATGCCATAAAACTAAATTCTTGCTGATTGCGTTGTTCACGGGATTGAGTTTTGCGCACCGTGCGGATTCCTTCTACTCCCACGATCACCTGCTCTCCAACTTCCAAATCCCGCAGCACTTTACAACGAGCGATTACACCGTCTGGGGTTTCAGTTATTGCGATCGCACCATCCATGCGTTGATGTTGTACCTTCACCCACTCACAATTTACCCGTACTTCCGTCGGATAAATGGTAGTAACATAAAAGTCATCAGGAGCAACCCCTGCTTGAGTAACAGGTTCCAAGTTAGCATCACACACCTCTTGGGCAGGAGTGACAGCTCCTAGATCAATCAGCTTAGTCATAATCTCTGCCATCACCTCATGATCTGGTGCAGAGACTTTCAGTTCAGCATTAGAGGTGCTTTGCCGCTGTGTTCCTAGGTCGAAGTTAAGTACCTGGAAGCTACCCCCACCTCCTACAATTAAATCCAAGGCACGGCTGATGATACCAGAATCAAGCAAATGACCTTCCAAACGAATAATGCGACTTTCAACCGGTTGATTGCCATGGATTTCACTGCGGACTGGTTCAGTTACCCGTAAGGTTAGGCATTTAGCAGCACCACCAGCTTTGAGAAATTCCGTCAAGGGGGTTTCAATCACCTCAAACCCAGCTTGACCGAGCCGATCTTTCAAGCGATCGCTAACTTTGTTCATCACTACAAGTTGATCAATATTGACCGCATTGCAAGCAAAGTTCACTGCATCAGCTTCCTCTATGGCGATTCGTTTTTCCGGTGCTACCCGCATTTCGATTAAGCGGTTGGAATAGGCATCAAATGCTGGGGGATAGTAGAGTAAATAGCCACCACTCAGGGGACAGAAGCAAGTGTCCAAGTGATAGAAACGTTGATCCATTAGGCGCAGGGACACAACTTCAATATCTAGCCATTTAGCAAGGTATGGATGGGAATCAAGTTCTGAGCGGAAGCCATAGCCAGCCCACAGCCAACGCCCTTCCCGGTCTAGCAGAGCATCCCCAGCTCCTTCAAAGGGTAAGTCTTGAGGAAGTTCATAGACAGTGTAGCCATTGTCATTAAACCATTGCTTGAAATAAGGTTCTTCTCCCTGGCGCTCTTTGTGGAGGAAGCGGCTAAGCACTACATTCTTGCCCAAGACTAATCCGGCATTGGCTGCAAATACCATATCTGGCCAACCGGATTGAGGAGAAACTAAATCGACTAGGGCATGCTCTTTGATGACATAGTGCAGTTTTTGCCACTGTTCTACAGCGCGATCCCTCGATGACTTGTGAATATTTCCCTCCATCCAGGGATTAATCACATAATCCACATCGTAGTGGTCAGGGGGACACATGAGGAAGCGAATTGATTCTGTCATAGTCGATTTCTGATCTGGTAGATACCTACACGACCAAGGTAAGTCAGCAATCACACCAATGTCACGACAATTTGCCATTGACAGGGGGGTAAGTTAAGTTGGTGGATTAATCTTAAAGATTTTATCCATAAACTTATTATTATACCATGAAAAAAATATTTATAACTAGACTGAAGCGAATTCTGCTTACCACCAGCATCAGTATTGTGAGCGTGCCACTGTTGATCTATGGCGGATTGCTGGTCAAGCGTCCGCTTCCCACCGACAAGCAGCAACAACTGTTCCAAGGCATCGTATATCAAAGAGATGCTCGCAACTCACCCCGTCCGCTGATGGTACATACTGTTACCATAGACCTAACCGCACCAGGAATTAAACTGTTAGTAACACCAGGAAATAAAGTCGATAAAAATGAATTTGCTGCCCGGACTACCTCGGAATTTGTGCGGGAGTTTAACTTACAATTAGCTATTAATGGTAGTTTCTTTTATCCTTTTCGGCAGTATCCACCTAATTTATATCCTAACAGTGGTGATCCGGTCAAAGTACAAGGCCAAGTTATCTCTGATGGGAAATCCTATGCGCCTCCAAAATCTACTTCTTCAGTGCTTTGTATTTCAAAGTTTCTCCAAGCTGAAATTTATGCTCAAATTTATCAAAGCCGTTGTCCTCCAGGCACATCGGAGGGACTAGCCGGTAGAGAAATTTTACTAAAAGAAGGAAAGCCAGCAGTATTGGGAGGTCGTGGAGGTGAGAACCTATTCTCTCCCCGCACTGCTGTAGCTATTGATAAATCAGGCAAAACTTTGTGGTTAATTATTGTTGATGGTCGCCAGCAATTTTACAGCGAAGGAGTTAGTTTGGCTGAGTTGACTACTATTATTCAAGAATTAGGAGCCGATAGCGCCCTCAATTTGGATGGGGGTGGTTCCAGCACTCTCGTAATAGCAAATAAGACTAAGTTACGGGTATTAAATTCACCGATTCAGACTCGTATTCCTACGCGCCAACGTCCAGTTGCTAACCATCTGGGCATCTATGCTTTACCGGTAGAGAATAGGGAGTAGGGAATAGGGAATAGGGAGTAGGGAGTAGGGAGTAGGGAGTAGGGAGTAGGGAAAAAAATATCACCATTAATTGATGATTTTTATAGCTATTTTATACCCAAAGATAGTAGTTAATAAACCCCATTAATATAATACAGTTTAAATGCACAATATACCAATCCTAAATGAATTGTGATAATTTTTGTTCCCTGTTCCCTGTTCCCTGTTCCCTTTGGTATAGCTTAGAGCATGAAAAAATTAAATATAACTAGACTTAAGCGAATTATGGTTATCACCAGCATCAGTATTGTGAGCGTGCCAGTTTTTATCTATGGCGGATTGCTGCTCAAGCGTCCGCTTCCCACCGACAAGCAGCAACAACTTTTACCAGGCATTTTTTATCAAAGAGATGCTCGCAAATCACCCCGTCCGCTCATAGTACATACTGTGACCATAGACCTAACAACACCAGGGATTAAACTATTAGTAACACCAGGAAATACCATCAATAAAAACGAATTTGCTGCCCGGACTACTTCGGAATTTGTGCGGGAGTTTAACTTACAATTAGCTATCAACGGTAGTTTCTTTTATCCTTTTCGGGAGTATCCACCTAACTCCTATCCTAAATCTGGTGATCCGGTCAAAGTAGAAGGGCAAGTTATCTCTGATGGAAAATCCTATGCTCCTCCAAAATCAAAAAATTATTCAGTGCTGTGTATTTCAAAGCTTCTCCAAGTTCAAATCTATCAAAACCGTTGCCCTCTAGGCACATCTGAGGGATTGGCGGGTAGAGAAATTTTACTAAAGGAAGGGAAGCCAGCAGTATTGGGAGATAGTACAGATGAAAAACTATTGTATCCCCGCACTGCTGTGGCTATTGATAAATCAGGCAAAACTTTGTGGTTAATTATTGTTGATGGTCGCCAGCGCTTTTACAGTGAAGGGGTTACTTTGGCTGAATTAACTAGTATTATTCAAGAATTAGGAGCCGATAGCGCCCTCAATTTGGATGGGGGTGGTTCCACCACTCTGGTAGTAGCAAATAATACAAATAAGCTAAGAGTATTAAATTCACCGATTCAGACCCGTATTCCTACGCGCCAACGGGCAATTGCTAACCATTTGGGCATCTATACTTTACCGATAGATGTGTTGAACAACCTCCCATTAATCCAGGACGAAAGGATCTCACCCAATTTACAACTACTATATCTTTTGCTAATGATAGTTGCTCTATAGCAGTGCTAAATGATTCGTGAAATGTAGTGGCCGAAGCGAACGTGATAGCCTCGTCTTAGCCGAATCCCCATAACCATTGCCCAGCAATGATTTTAATATTTACAGATTTTTTGAATAACTTAGAATTGGTATATAGTCAATTGCTTGTGGTATTCTAATCAAGGCAATCGGATTAAATTACAGTAATGCTTAATACAGATTTACTTGATCAAGAAGTTCAGTCACTTTTTCAAAGGATACGGACTAACTTAACTTTACCTGAGTGTCCTCCCGAAAGGTTAGAATACTATATCAAAGAGCATAGTGGATTTTCCCGGCACAATCCTATGCTCCTGTCTGTAGCTTCTGAGAATTCTCAATCTGCTCCTGCCATATCTGTGGAATTACAGCGAAACTCTGATGAAGAAAGTGGAGCTTCTGGTGAAGAGTCCCATTTTGCTATCTATACCGATGGGCTTCGAGAGTCATTCCAATTTAAGGTGGATGAGTATGTGCTCTCAGTAGAAACTAAGGGTTTCCTGGAAACTATGCTTGACCTTTGTAAGTCAGGCTCTGCGAGTAAAATCTGTGGTGTTTTTTATGCAACTGAGGCAGGTGCTATTCCAGAGTTAGAGCTAGTTCGCAATCTAACCGATTTGTACTCAACGTCTCAGGAGAACTGTCAACCCTCAGAAAAATTGACATACTTCTTCGATCTTCATCTCAATGGAGTAGAACAGGAACATAAAGATGGTCTGGGTACCTTTATTAACCACTACGAACAACATAGTTTAAACTTAAGTGAAATCCATGAGGGTTTCTCTGATTCTATAGCAGCAATGGATACCTGGTGGAATAATCTAAAACAGGCAGTTATAGCTAACAATTAATTAATCAATTAATTCAAGAGTATCGACTGATTGTCCTATTTTAAAATAGGGAATTCCACTCGCAAGTCGTTTCCATCGTTATCAGGCAAAGCCTCCGATCAGACACTTCTAGGTAGAGCCTAAAAACGAGAGTTAAGTTATGGATAAAGCATAGAATAGGTGATTATTCTATGCTACATAAACTGTTATGGATTTAAACTATAGCTAATAAGGTATTTGGTGCAGGCGTTAATCATCGCAGATAAATAAATAACCCCAGAAAAAGAAGTTATCTCTTTTGATTATAATTTTTGCCTAATTTTAGGCATTGAGATGTACCCGGAAACAGTGGCGTTTCCTTACAGTAGTTAGCTTCCTTAGAAGCTATCACCCACTACCCACTACCCACTACCCACTAGCAAAGACACTATTAATTATGGGTAATTTAATGGACATAATATAACTACATGACAGATCAGTTCGAGTCAACAGAAGAGCAGTTTTCCCAAACCCTAATGATCATGGCGATCGCTGCTTTATTTTTCGCTTTAATATTTCTATCTTCAACACCAATCTTCATCCGATTCAGTGAGCGTGAAATCTCTGCGAGCGCTACAGCATTTAATCGCTTCTGGATTAGTACCACACTCTTGGGTCTGTGGAAAGGACTCCAAGGGTTACGCTGCCGAATTTCTCTTGATAAACCGATAACACAAGATTATTTGCCTGACTCAGGTTGGGTGTGGGGCGGATTGCTAGGAGTCGGGATTTTTTTCTCTGCTGACATCATCATCTGGGCTTGGTCATTAACTCAAACCAGCGTCGCCAACGCAACTCTACTGGCTAATCTCACGCCAGTGTTTACCATTTTAGGGGGATGGCTGGTATGGAAAAGAGGCTTTGAAAGCAAATTCCTGATGGGAATGAGCCTCGCCATGGCAGGAGCGATCGCAATTGGACTAGAAGACTGGCAAATCACCACTGGCAAAGTAGAGGGGGATATTGCTGCCATACTGGCTTCAATCACTTTTGCTGTCTATCTATTGATTCTCGAAAGACTCCAAACCAGGCTTAAAGCAACCACCATCTTGTTTTGGAGTTCTGCGATCGCTACCGTGTTTAGCCTACCTATCGCCCTACTGAGTGGAGATAACCTGTTTCCCTATTCCTGGCAGGGATGGAGTGCTATTCTTTGCTTTGCTTTAGTCTGTCAGATCTTGGGTCAATGGCTGCTGGTATATAGCCTCGATCACTTTTCCTCAGGATTTGTTGCTGTTTTTTTGTTATTAGAACCGGTCCTAGCAGCTATCGGTGCCTGGATACTCTTCTACGAACAATTGAGTCTTTTTAACTGGATTGCTTTTGGAGTTGTTTTGGGTGGCATCTATTTGGCACTATCTAGTGAATACAAATCACCTACTTAGTGAAGGTTCAACAGTGAAAATTGACAGAGAGTTAAGATAGCATAAATAAAACAAAAAAAATGTTTATTATGATCAACAACTTTCCACCAAATTACTATAATATTTTACTCGGAAATTAACTGTCACGAGTACTCAAGCATGGTAGACAAAAAAAAGCTCCTGGAAGACACCATGACTTTATTACTGTCAGTAACCCCAGATACATCTTTGGGTAAACTGTTAAACCTTTGTTTAGCAGCTAAGGCAGATCCGAGTATCAGCAAAAGTGCCCGTGAATTTGCTGTAGAACTTCTCGAAGATCCTAGCAACATTTACTCTTGGACCATGGATGTCATTGGGAGCGATGCCAACTATACCGATGCAGAGTGGGAAGCTTTGAACGATATGAAACTGGATGATACTGAAGCCTTTGTAGCAGACTTCCAGTCGGAGTTGGAAAGTCTGGACTTGGATTGAGATCACAGGGTATCGACGCAGGGTGAAGGGTTAAGAATTTAGGTGGGGAGAGGTCTAATCATCAATAATAATGTTGACTATAAACATATTATCAACACTCAACCTTGGCTTTTCGGCCACGCTACCGAAACAACCTACCCTTCACCGAAGGCCAAAGGCGAAAAACCTTCAACCTTCAACCTTCAACCTTCAACCTTCAACCTTCAACCTTCAACCTTCAACCTACACCCTTCACCATTACTTTACCCTAACAATCATCCCTTCTTTGACTATAAACGCGCGATCAAACACTTCTTTGACTTCCACTGCTAGGTTGTCGAGAAAATCATCACAGTGATTGGGTTCGTGGTGGAAGATAGCCAGTTTCTTAACACCAGCAGCTTCTGCGAGCTTCACCCCTTCCTGCCAGGTGGAATGTCCCCAACTTACTTTGGGAGATTTGGGGTTGTGGTATTCTTCATCGGTATACATAGCATCGTAGATTAACATATCAGCATCACGGGCTAGATACACCACATTTTGATCAAGGCGGTCGGGAAAATGTTCTGTATCGGTGCAGTAGCACACGGAATGCCCTTGCCAGCTTACGCGATAGCCTATAGCACCATTAGGATGATTTAAAGGAGCAGTTTCTATGGTAATATCTTTTATGGTGATAGTGTTATGACCTGCTTCTAAGTCATAGAACTTCAAATCTGCCTTGACTTTGTTAGTAGGAACTGGAGCATTCAAGTGTAAGACCCGCTCCTTGAAGTGTTTCTCCATGCACTCCCCGGGGGGAGCTGCGCCATAAATATGTAAAATGTTCCCTTCCACAAAGACTGGAATGAAAAATGGCACGCCTTGAATATGATCCCAGTGGTAGTGAGTAAAAAACCAATAAGCTTCAATGGGTAACTGCTGCTTAAGGCTTTTTCCCAGCAACCGCAAGCCAGTACCACCATCGAAAATCAGGCGTAACCCAGCCACTTGCATCTCTACACAAGACGTATTGCCGCCATATTGAATTGTGTCCTGTCCAGGGCTAGGTATACTGCCTCGGACTCCCCAAAATTTAACCGAAAACTCGGAGGAAGTGCTTATCTTCATTGGTAAGTTAATGCTTCAAAGTACCGCACTGACCCTGATGACGCAACAGGTGATCGCACAATACCAAAGCAACCATTGCTTCTACCATAGGTACGGCCCTGGGTAAAACACAAGGGTCGTGACGTCCTTTAGCAGCTAGAATGGTTTCTTCACCAGTAGTGGTGACAGTACGTTGTTCTTTGCGGATGGTAGCAGTGGGTTTAAACGCTACTCTAATAATAATAGTCTCGCCATTACTAATGCCACCTTGAATGCCACCGGAGCGATTTGTAACAGTGCGCACTGCACCGGTTTCGTCTGTGTAAAATTCATCATTATGCTCACTGCCGGTAAGTAGAGTGCCCCCAAAGCCAGAGCCAATCTCGAAACCTTTACTAGCTGGTAGGGACATCACCCCTTTGGCTAAATCCGCTTCTAGCTTATCAAAGACTGGCTCTCCCAAGCCTTTGGGTATATGGCGAGCCACACATTCTACTACACCCCCAACGGAATCACCGCTACGTCCAGTTTCTTCAATCAGTTCAATCATCCGTTCAGCACATTCTGAATCAGGGCAACGAACAATATTACTTTCTACCTGGTCTTGAGTAACGGTGTTGGAGTCTACGATACCTTCTAAGGTTTTGATACGCTTGACGTAGCCAATGATTTCTACACCAGCAGCTTGCTGGAGAATTTTTTTTGCGATCGCACCCGCTGCCACTCGCCCGATGGTTTCCCGGGCTGAAGAACGTCCTCCCCCCTGCCAGTTCCGAATGCCATACTTAGCATCATAGGTAGCATCAGCATGGGAAGGCCGATACGTCTTTTGCATCTCGCTATAGTCTTGGGGCCTAGTGTCTTTATTGCGCACCATAATCATAATTGGTGTGCCTAGGGTTTTGCCCTGAAATACTCCTGAAACAATTTCACAAGTATCAGTTTCTTTACGAGGAGTAGTAATCTTACTCTGACCCGGACGCCTGCGGTCTAAATCTACCTGAATTTCTGCCGCAGAAATTTCCAATCGCGGTGGACAGCCATCAATGACTACCCCAACCCCACCCCCGTGGGATTCTCCGAATGTAGTGATTCGAAACAGATGTCCAAAGGTATTGCCCATAGTTCGTGCTTTAGTAGTGTTCTAATCGTAGTACTTAGTTATTTTATGAAACCACGACTTGCTATCCCTTTAGCCTACTCGAGTCCATTCCCATCCCCTGTCGGTTTGAACACTGCCCAAACCTCAGATCACCTCCGTTTCTTTCCCTGATCCGACCTTCTCTATTCCCTACCTGCAGCGCTATAAATTTTAACTAACTTTTCAACAATCCCAATTTTTCCTGGAGAGCGTGACGCATAATATCCACTGGTGGAGTTTGTCCTAACCAAATTTTGAAAGCTGCTGCTCCCTGTTGCACCAGCATTTCCAATCCATCAATAGCGTACGCGCCCTGTTCCTTGGCTTGTCTTAAAAACTGAGTGGGATTAGGAGTATAAATCAAGTCATAAGCGATCGCATTTTCTGGCAACCTAGCCATGGTTACCTGATCCACAGGAGACTGCTCGACCTTGGGATACATTCCCACAGGAGTAGCATTAACTAACAAATTGGCTTGAGCCAGGAGTTCCGGTAGTTGTTGCCAAGGATGAGTATGAATAGTAATAGCAAGGTCAGAATTAATCCAGCTTTGCTTAAATTGACCTAACTTGTCCTGATTGCGGCCAAGCACATGAATCTCAGTACAACCGAGTTCAGCACAACCTACTACTACGGCTCGTGCAGCACCACCACATCCCAAAATGACTACAGTAGTTTGACTCCAATCCCGGTTATACCCTTGCAACGGGGTGATAAATCCTTCGATATCGGTATTCGTACCAATCCAACCGATATCGGTGCGATAAACAGTATTCACTGCTCCCACCCCTTGAGCCACTGTTGAAATTTCCGACAACAAGGGGATGATACTCTGCTTGTGGGGAATGGTGATACTGAAGCCCACTAGACCAATCGCCTCAAAACCAGCGATCGCATTTTTCAAATCTGCTGATTTTACCGGTAAGGGTAGGTAGACATAATCCACATCCAAAGATGCGATCGCTCGGTTATGCATCAGTGGTGATAAAGAATGTTCCACTGGATCACCAATCACACCCAGTAACTTTGTTGTTCCTGTTATTTGCACCATCACCCACGTTCTACGCACATAACTTTATAATTTTAAGCCTGAAATAGTTAATAATTGCGACCTTAATATTTCTTATTAACTATTTTTGATTAAGATTGCTGCCTTCGGTTGACAATTCGTTTACAATTCACCATCAACCGTCCACAATACTTACCCCAAGCATCACATTTGAATGAACTCTCATTTTTCTGATGGTGGCTAAAATAGATCATATCGAGCCAATTCTAGTGCCAATTATAATACTAATTAACTAGGCAGCAACGGCATGAACCCAACTGGTATTCAAAAGAGTGGAGCCATGAATTCAATCATTTGTATGAAATGTGAGCAAATCAATCCCAGTCGGGCAAGTTTTTGCTCTCGTTGTGGTGCCTCTCTACTCCCTCCCAGTAGCAGTCTCTTAGACACTAATCTAGACAATAGTAATCTAGACAATAGTAATCTAGACAATAGTAATCTAGACAATAAATTAGAGACTGGAAGCCGATTACGCGATCGCTACATAATTCAGCGCACCTTAGGACAAGGGGGATTTGGCAAAACCTACCTCGCCAAAGACACTGGACGCTTTAATGAACTAGTAACCCTAAAAGAGCTGACTCCAAGAAACCAGGGCACCCAACCCATTGAAAAAGCCGAAGAACTATTTCAACGGGAAGCAACCATGCTGCACAAGCTTTCATCCCCCCAAATTCCGAGATTCTGGGAATTTTTTCGGGATGGCAAACGGTTGTTTCTCGTCCAAGACTACATTGAAGGAAAAACCTATCAAACCTTACTCGAAGAACGAGTAAGCAAAGGGGAACGGTTCAGCGAAACCGAAATTCTCCAACTGTTTCAGCAATTGCTCCCGGTCTTAAGCTACCTACACCAATTAGGCATAATTCACCGAGATATTGCTCCGGACAATATTATCCGTCGTGCTTCCGATGGACTACCAGTATTAATTGACTTGGGTGGTGTCAAACAAATTGCCCTAGAAGTCAATACCCCCGTAACCAGTGGGCAAAACTCCGCCATCTACGCTGGTGGGACTTGCTTAGGTAAAGTTGGCTATGCACCTGATGAACAGCTACGCTTAGGGATTGCTGCTCCCCATAGTGACCTGTATGCTTTGGGAGTAACAGCACTAGTACTAATGACTGGTAAACAGCCCCAGGAACTGGTTGACCCTTATACCCTTAGCTGGCGAACTGAAGAAGAAGTAACTTTATCTCCAGATTTTAATACTATCCTATCTCGTTTGCTAGCATCCCAACCCTCTGAGCGATTCCAATCTGCTGAACAGGTTCTAGACCTAATCCAAACCGATGATTCTGATGATTCTAAGGTTAGAGAAACAGAAATCAAGGGTACTGTGGCTGTAACTCCCCAGTCTAAATCCTACCCACCACCTACTCCCATCAATAATTCCGGTTGCAAGCAAGTGTTTGACGAATCTGTTCCAGTGCCAGCAGAGATTCAAGGCTGGAACTGGGGTGCCTTTTGTCTACCAGGTTTGTGGTGTGTCACCAATCAAGTTTGGATTGGACTGATTGCCTGGACCGATCTATCCTTAGTGACTGGATTTTTGGCTTGGCCAGTGATGGGGATTATTTTGGGCATCAAGGGCAATGAGTGGGCATGGAAAAGTCGCCGTTGGAAGAGTATCAAAACCTTTAAGCGCCATCAACGGGGTTGGGCGATCACATCTTTCATCATTATTGGTATGATAGTTACCCTACTATTGTTGTTATTTTTAGTATTCTTTATTGGGATAACCTCCCTAGTGCCGTGGTGAATCACCGATTGCTCAACTGTAGCATCCGTGTGTTCAGTGCGTTGCATGCTAGTTTCAGGTTAAACCCAGGGCATTGCTATTACTACCTACCATCACTATCTAAAGGAGAAGAAAAATGACTAGCTTTCCTGCCTGGACTCAAATAATTGTCGCCATGTCAGAATCACAAGTTTTTTACACAGAAGAAGCAACAGGCTATGACAGCATCAGCTTGATTTTACCTGGAAAGCCCTTCGATCTAACCCTTTCCTTAGACACCTATGAAGACGCGATCGAGATAATTTTTTAAATTTATCCAGACCAAAATGCTTACCGATTAAATATGCGTAACAAGCAGGAAGGAGTAGACCTCCAACAGAAAAGTACTGAAGAAAATTTAGATTTAACTGGATTAGACGCACGGCAAATTGGAACCTACAGTGAATTTTGCCGACATTTAGAGGAATTGTATGGAGTAGCTCAAGAAGTAGGTTGGTAATCGTAAGCGATCAGCTTTTGAAGAAAGAGCTAAGCATTGGTTAATGTCACAGGCTAGAAGCCTGTGCCACAAATCTGTTCCCGTAGCGTAGCCATAGGCCAAGGACTTTTATCAATACTTTCACTTATCATTAATCTATCAATATTAAATTCTCCCGGGTTTATTTTAATCTGACCGCTGAACGCTGACTGCTGTTCGCGCACCGTGCGCGTAGCGCATATGCTTTGCTAACTAATTACCAGGTTTTACAGCTTGTCTTTTGATATTTTAAATGACATGATATACACTACCATGGGCAATTTAGCAAAGTCCATGGTTAAAACAACAACTGTCGATCGGATGAGCAAGACCTTATTCACTTACCGACCCAAAGAAATCCCACTCAGCCCTCAGCACTTAGCACTATTTTCAGCACTTAGAACTATTTTAAGATTAGCATCAGCCAGTTTGCTAACTATCAGCTTACTAGGTAGTGGTTGTGGAATGGCTAGCCATGAAGATCTAGATTCTGAACAGACCCATGCTCAGGTCCATGGTGATAAAACTGAAACCGGTAATCACCATAGTAAAGACATGGAGCATAATCACCATAATCACAAAGTCGGCAGCAGTAGTCACCATGGTGAAGATATGGGTCATCATCATGGCACAATGGAAATCCCTTCTGGTCAACCTGTTCCAGATGTTGACATAGTGGTGTCTCCAGATCCGATGATAGGATGGAATTTAGAAATAAAGGTTTCTAACTTCCAATTTTCTCCCAAGAATGCTAGCAAAGCCCATCAACCAGGAGAAGGACATGGCCATCTATTCATCAATGGCAAAAAAATTACCAGGATTTACAGCAATTGGTATTATATTGGCAAGCTTGAACCTGGTAGAAATGAAATCACGGTTACCTTAAATTCCAACAACCATCAGGATTTAGTTCATAATGGTGAATTGATTTCAGATACTGAAATTATCGAGCTTACCTCAAATTAGGCTAACTATAGGGTGATGATTGATGGGGGAAGCTAACACATCACTGGAAACTTCGGATCATTAGTAAACAGGGATGTATCGCTTTTTAGTAGTGTTTTCTTTCACTACTGTTTCCGCCAATTTTTCTTCCCTTGTCTGAAGTTACGCCGCCCGCCCGAAGTAACTAGATCTGAAGTTACTGATAACTGGAGGGATGTCTATTGTGTTATGGCTATGTGTTGTGGCTACGAGGATGACCCGGAGTCCACGCCTATCGTAAGCATCCCGTATTGCTGCTACCTTCCGGTCCTGACAAGGTTTGGGCGTTGCGATCGCGTCGATCCGAGCCACTTATTATAATAGCATCAATTTGGCAAAATGGGAAGGAAGATCTCAGTTTTGATCTATTTCGCGAATATCCCCACCCCGTAATAGCATGAAGAGCTTACACAGTGGGGCATACCGACTTTAACCATAAATTTCCCACTGCCGCGAGGGGTAACTTGAACAATCGGATATTGACCATAGTCAGTATCATAGTCAAGGGTTTGGCCATTGTTATCATACAGACCTAGGTCAATATCGAGACAAGCATCATCACAAAAACTTACTAAGGTATAAGATTTACCAGCTTCTAGCTCCAGGGTAAATGCATCGACTTGGTTCCGGGAAAGTCTATTTACTACCGGTCGATGAGTTGGCATATACTCGCTGTTTCTTAAATACTGTGCTGCTGCGATTAATTTATTTTCAACTTGCCCCTGACGAGGAGAGCTAGCCAAACCAGCAGTGGGGGTGAATAGTAAGCTACTAGCTAGGAGAGCTAGGCCATTCCGAACTATCTTAGTATTAATCATATATAATAGCAATAAGCGTTTGATTTAATGTTGACTTAAGAGTGATTTTTAGTTATTCCAATTCTCAGCAATGCCTGCAACCAATAAATCTTACCTTTTGGTAATTGATAATTGGAGTAGGATTACCGATGGCTCGAACAATCTTATGTTGCAGGCTTAAAAAGCCTTCTAGCATAACAATCTAGTAATCTTAGTGTCACTCATGGTTGATTAGTGCTTGTTGTGCCAATCCAAAATCACCAATAATGTAGAGGCGCACACACAGCATTTTCAAACGAGTAGCAGATTCTTGGGTAGTCAATAGGATTCACTATTAACAGTTATAGCAGTCGCCAGGGCAGGCGCGGACATGACAAAAGTCTCAAACCTAAGTAAGCGCAAGAGTTTGACTTCTGACTTCTGACTTCTGACTTCTGACTTCTGCTATATCACTAGAATCTTGATTACTGACTAGCTCCTCTAGGTGGCTTATGTTATGATTATCGGAGACTAATGTATGGGATAACGTATACTAATGTATAACTTATGTATGATTACCCTCAAGGATTATCAATCTGGCAGGTAATTAAAAATTAGCTATTAGCCATTCCAGAAGCTGATAGCTGATAGCACCTCAAGTAGCACCATCTGTAGCGCATTAGCTGATAGCTGAGGAATAAGTACTATTAAACTGACGATACTTACCAAAAAAAATACTCCGCTGGTGAGCGAAGTAAGTAAGTTTAAAGGAGCAATGATAAGCTTTGCTGAACTAAGGAATGATATGAATTAGACTTGGGTAGTTAGCAAATAGTGAATTACCAATTATCCATTACTATTATCTATTACCCATTACCCTAAATCATGCCATTAATCAGCAATGTCAAATCCTTAGGTACACAATATTAAAGCTTGGTGCCGCACTCAGGACAAAAATTGTTACTTGCTACATTCTTGGCACCACAGTTACTGCAATAGATTAGCTCCGTAGCATTCTTGAGTATTGGTTTTTCTGGTAAACCAATCATTTGGGCATTACTCTTACCAGGGGCTACCATTGGGTAACAATTCTCGTCTTTGGTTACATGAACATCTAACAACACAGGACCATCGTAGGCTAGCATTTGTGCGATCGCATCCTGTAGTTCATCCCGACTGGTAACTATCATGCCCTTAACCCCGTAAGCCTGAGCCAGTTGCACAAAATCCGGCATCCCGACTTCCATATTTGACGAGGAATAACGCTGCCCATAGAACGCTTGTTGCCACTGGCGTACCATTCCCTGCCAACCGTTGTTAATAATCACGGTCTTAACATTGATGCCATATTGGGCGAGGGTACCCAGTTCCTGGATATTCATCTGAATACTGGCATCACCGGCAATACAAATCACTTGCTGATCTCGGAATGCTACCTGGACTCCCATGGCTGCTGGCATTCCATAGCCCATAGTGCCCAATCCCCCACTGGAAATCCACTGGCGCGGTCCATTATTAAGAAATTGCGCTGCCCACATTTGATGTTGACCGACATCCGTGGTGTAGTAAGCTTTAGGTGATTGACGCCCTACCTCTACAATCACTTCTTGGGGAGATAGACTATCGGGGTATTCAGGCACCTGCAAGGGATATTCCTGACGCCAACGGTTAATCCGTGCTAGCCACTCCTGGGTTTGATTAGGTTCTGCTGAGATATTCATTTCCTGGTAACGGCGCAACATATCTTGCAAAACCCGGCGCACATCCCCTACTATTGGCACTTGGGGATAGCGGTTTTTCCCAACCTCAGCCGGATCAATGTCGATGTGAATGACTTGAGCGTGAGAGGCAAACTGATCCAGTTTCCCGGTCACCCGGTCATCAAATCGCGCTCCTACAGCAATCAGTAAGTCACACTCACTAACAGCAAAGTTAGCATAGGCAGTGCCATGCATCCCCAGCATTTTTAGCGATAGGGGATGGGATTCGTCAAATGCTCCCTTGCCCATCAACGTGGTAGTTACCGGAATTTGGAAGATTTCTGCCAGTTGGCGCAGTTCATCATGGGCACCAGCAGCAATGGTTCCGCCACCAACGTAAAGCAGGGGTCGTCGTGCTTGCCGAATTAAATTTAGGGCTTGGTTAATTTGGCGGGGATTGCCCTTTAGTGTTGGACGATAGCCCACCAACTTGAGTTGATTAGCTTCCACCGGTACATAGTCACATTCCTCTAAACCCACGTCTTTGGGTACGTCAATCAGGACTGGCCCAGGACGTCCGGTGCTAGCGATATGGAAGGCTTCGGCAACAATCTGCGCCATATCAGCAGGGTTACGCACCACATAAGAGTGTTTTACAACCGGCAAGGTAATCCCAAAGATATCGGTTTCCTGGAAGGCATCAGAACCAATAGCAGCACGGGCGACTTGACCGGTTACACAAATTAGGGGAATTGAGTCCATGTGAGCAGTAGCTATACCGGTAACTAGGTTAGTGGCTCCCGGACCAGATGTAGCAAAACAGACACCGACTTTGCCAGTAGCACGGGCATAACCATCAGCAGCGTGGGATGCTCCTTGCTCGTGTCGGACTAGGATGTGCTGTATTTTACCAGCATCTTCCCAGTGGTATAGTTCGTCATATATAGGTAGAATTGCACCACCGGGATAGCCGAAGATATGGGTCACACCGTGACGGTGGAGACTATCGATTAGAGCAAATGCTCCTGTGCGGCGAGTGGGGGTAGTTGATGAGGCTGGGGTTGTTGAGATTACTTGGGATTGCACGCTTATCACCTCTAGTGGTAGATCGGTTCCTTAGGTGCGACCTGTGGCCAATTAAATTCGCCAAGGTCAAGAACACCTATGCTGTTAAGGGTGTTAGATTGCTGATAATAGCTGAGCAGAATTTTAGAATAACTGTTAATTTTACTACAGTACGGGTTTTGTATTTCAGTTTACTCTTAATATATGGAACTGTCCAGACAACTTGGCAGGATTTTTCCTTTGAGCACTCTGGGTCTATTTATCAGCTAGAAGCCTAAGATAAATAAATCAACTTTTTACTATATACGAGGGTTAACTATAAGTAGTTATGCTTTAGGAAAAATTTATAATTTATGGTATTATTTTTTTTTAGTGCTAAATAATTCCAACTGGCATCAAGTTTCAAATTTATATTTGAGGGAATAGGGAATAGGGAATAGGGAATAGGGAATAGGGAATAGGGAATAGGGAATAGGGAATAGGGAATAGGGAATAGGGAATAGGGAATAGGGAATAGGGAATAGGGAATAGGGAATAGGGAATAGTAATACTATTTTAGGAGTTAAATACAATTGAAATTAATTTTATTTTTTTTCTGGTAATATATTTCAATATAAAATAAGTTAAATATGATAGTTTAAACACTAAAAAACACAACTCAAACCAACAGTTATTTAAAATTGCCTCTTGTTTATTGCATTATTTAAATATTTGTTGAGTATAATAAAACCAGAATATCGTTGATTTATCAGACATTGCCAGGGAAATGAATATCCAAATCTGCCATCAGGGTGCTTAAGGATATTTGGCGCAAACGAGCTAATTCTGCCATGGCTTCGACACGTTTAGCTTCGATGGTTTCCACTTGATCACTTAAAGCCAAAAGTTCCCTATACTGACCAGGTGTCAGCATCTCCATTCTTCGTTTTTCAATCAGTTCATCGTAACGGTTTTGAATTTCTGGTGGTACACCTTGATTAATAGTTATTAGCAACCTAGCCTGATCTGAAGAAAGACTGGGGGCTTTCCGTTGTGCCTGGAGGGATATGATGTATGCTCCAACTTTCTCCAGTTCAGATAAACTGAGTTGTTCAACAGCTCTCAGTAACTGCTCGTAGGAGAGCTGAGCTTCAACTTTAAGATTTACCATTGGTTGTTGTCGATTTTAGCGCTAATTAAATTATAAAAAATTAAATTATAAAAAAATAGGAGCGAAGCATTGGGATAATGCTAAACACTCCAAGCTAGATTTTATGTTTAAATGTTTCGCGATAATTAGGATAAAAAACCCTTTTATAATCCAGTCCTTGATTAGGGTAGGAAAGTTGCTCGACGCGCGACCTAAGGGTCGAAACAACCCTTAGGTAGACTAAAAAAATTAATCAGCAGTGACGGGTAATTGGGTTTTTCCAGAAAGCAAGGCTTTGGTGGTTGATTCTCCTGCTTGTCGCAATTGTCTTCCTAGCTGTACGTTCAATAACGTTAGGGCTAGGGACTGACCAATGATGGCCAAGAAAACACTAGTTGCAGTAGCATGCTCCAAACTAGTCCAATGAAATGCAGAAAATAGCCATAAACCAGGAGTCTCATAGGGATGCATCGACCCAATCGAGAAAAGGATGGGGGGTAAGAGAATCAATCCTCCTACTGTGATCACTGCACCAGCGGCTCGCTTCTTTGCTTTCATCAACAGCATTAACTGAGCAACTGTGGCGTAGATCATGATAATACTGCTATTGAGCAAGAGTGCGAACAGGGCAGGTATCTTGTACTCATTGGCAGGCCAAAGTAGGATCCAGGGCAGCAACATCGCAGATGCGATCGCACAATTTATTGCCACTGCCACCACAGCAGGACTTTTGTCACCCCAGATTAAGTCAGCTATCAGCCCTCCTTTTTTGCGGAAAGTCCGATCCTGATGTCGGTAACGAGCCCAATCTTGTAAGGTTTGTTGATGGTGACTCAAGGCAGCAATCAGAGCTAAAAACAACACCAAGTTGAACACCAGCAGCATCTGTGAATTCTCTTCCAAACCATGGGTATAACCACGCCAGTTCTTGTATTGAGGGTTGAGGGCAAATCCTAAAATCACCGCTTGAAAGCTAGCGGTCAGCCAGTAACTCTGTTGCTTGTTAATCAAGGTAGCTTTAGGGTTATGGAAGCAACGATTTAGCCCTTGCCCAAACCAGTAGGTCCCAACACCGTAGTTGAGGACAATAAAACCAGCCATAGTCCAGAAACTGGCACCGATATGGATACCAAACCAGCGCAAATCTTGGAAACTACGGTGATAAGTAGAAATCCTACTTGCATCAAAGGAATTAGAATCAATCAGGTACGGTAAGACCATGGTGGGATTAAACAACGTTAGCCAGTCGGCTGAGTAATGGCTGACACCACTGTCATGAATCACCATAGTCGTGATCCACAAAAAGATGAGTACAGCACCAGAACCTAACCAAGCTTGGAAACCTCCTAGAGATCTGCTAACTAAGCCAAATAATAGCGCCATACTATAGCAAAATAGGCAACTGGTACCGAGAACAGTGTAAAATCCTAAAAGCTCAAGCAAATGGGTTTTACCAGCAATAGCTGCCCAAAAATGCAATGGTAGGGCAAAAGCAACTGCTAGATAAAGCAATGCTGGTACCCCCAGTAGTTTGCCACCTAGGATGCTCCGGCTTGACTGAGGTGTCAGCCGCAGAAAGTTCAAGGTGCCACGACTTTCTTCTTTGGAGAGGTCACTGATTAGCATATAGGTGCCAACCACCAACAAGCTGAAAACCGCGATAATACTCAGCCAGACAAATACATCTTGCCACCACAGAGGCCAGTTAATCTCAAAACCTCCCAAGCCATCTGGTAGGCAAGGACGCTGGTAATCGTAGTTGACACCAGTGCAATATCGGTTATAAATGGTACGGTCACCATCAACTACTGGTAGCTGACTTGCAAAACCGATCAGCATCACCAACTGACCAACCAAGGATATTGCCACTGTAATCAGGACATTGCGCTGTTTGAAACTCCCTTTGAGTTCTCGAAACACCTGGGGATTCAATTCCCCAAGTTGGTTAACTAAATTATTAAGTGCCATATCGCTATTAGTCTCCTTTTACTCGCCTAGTTATGATGCAGCTATGATCGAGCTATGATGCTTGCTGATGACCTAATTTGAGGAAAATTGTTTCTAAGTCTTCTTGAGAGCACTGGAATTCTGTCAAAGGAATCCCAGCATTAACCAGCGATCGCAATAGCTGTGCACAATCCTCTTGACCTCCTGAAAAATGAATCCGCATCCGACCTGGTTCTGGTAATATCTCCCAGTCTTCTACAAGGGGATTATTTTTCAATTCCCCTTTAAGTACATCCAGCTGACCTAGGCTTGACAACAGAATTTGCTGGCGACTAAGACGCTGGTAAAACTCATCTAGGGGTGCGCTTTCTACCAAATACCCTAATTCCATGATGCCTACTGAGCTACACAATTGGGCTAAATCACTCAGGACATGGGAAGAAATCAGAATCGTCATCCCCGCTTCTTGGAGAACCTTAATAATTTCCCGAAACTTCATTATAGCAATCGGGTCAAGACCAGAGACTGGCTCATCCAGCAGCAGTAAAATCGGTTCATGAATAATAGTTCGAGCCAGGCTAAGGCGCTGTTTCATCCCCCGGGATAGGGTAGAAATCAAACTATTACGCTTGTTGGTTAATTCAATCAGTTCCAGAACATCGTATAAGCGTTGTCGGCGTTTTGAGCCTCTTAATTTATATAGACGTGCGAAGTAGTCTAGGTAGTCCCAAACCGTCAAATCTTCATAGAGGGGAAAATCATCAGGTAGATAGCCTAAACGCTGTTTTAGCCTAGGATTGCTTTGATCTCTTAGCAAACGCTGACCATTGATGTAAATCTCACCAGTAGTCGGTTCTTCCGCTGCAGCTAACATCCGGATCAGGGTGGTTTTCCCAGCACCATTCGGTCCAATTAAGCCGTAAACTTCGCCGCTTTCCACTTGCAAATCTACCTCATGCACAGCCACATGGCGGTCGAATTGCTTCGTTAGTCCACGGATATCAATAGCCAGTTCTTTTACCATCAGAGTCTGGTTTTAGTTGTTTAATTTGCCTAAGACTAAGGTCTTTCTAAGCCAATAAAGGACAAGACCAAAGCCTCCTCTTGGTGGGCGTTACCTAGCGCTTTCAAAAAGGGCGGGGTCGCACCACAAAGGGAAATTCATAGTTTCGCTTAACCCATTAAGAATTAAATTCGCTACGGGTCGCACCTGATGTTGGTTTTTTCTCCAGCCTAGCGCTTTCTTGTTGATCTATGGGTTGACCTAGGGCGGTTGAGCTTGGGTAGAATTATTTTAATTATTGATTTTTATCAGTTATCGCTAGCTTAGGGATTCGTTCCGGACTGTTACCTTGTTGCGAGGTCTGAGTCTATCAGTTACATCGGTGACATCCCTTAACCTATCCCTTGCCAGCTCTGCTGAACAAAAAATTACCCTGAGATACCGGCCAGATGCTATAGTATCGAACGCTATAACTTATACCCACGACACCTCATACTTGAGCATCGACCAAACTAACTATGACTTATTCCTACCGCATTACCCTGCTACCTGGTGACGGGATTGGCCCAGAAATCATGGCAGTAGCTGTAGATGTGTTGAACTTTGTTGGCAAGCGATTCGATATTAATTTTAAATTTACTGAAGCCCTAATCGGTGGCGTAGCTATTGATGCTACTAATGAACCCCTACCTACTGATACGCTAGAACTATGTCGCAATAGTGATGCCGTTTTACTCGCTGCCATTGGGGGTTACAAGTGGGATAATCTGCCGCGCCACCAACGACCAGAAACGGGATTGTTGGGATTAAGAGCAGGGTTAGGGTTGTTTGCTAATCTACGACCAGCGACAATATTCCCCCAACTGATTGATGCCTCGACCTTGAAACGAAACGTGGTTGAAGGGGTGGATATTATGGTGGTTAGAGAACTCACTGGTGGCATCTACTTTGGACAACCTAAAGGGATTTTTTCTCAGGAAACTGGCGAGAAACGGGGAGTCAATACTATGGCTTACACCGAAGCCGAAATTGACCGCATTGCTAGAGTAGGGTTTGAAACGGCTAAAAAACGCGGTGGTAAACTTTGTTCAGTGGATAAAGCTAATGTGTTGGATGTCTCCCAGTTGTGGCGCGATCGCATTACAACCCTAGCAGCGGAATATCCGGATGTGGAACTGTCTCACCTATACGTGGATAATGCTGCTATGCAATTGGTCAGAGCTCCGAAACAATTTGATACCATTGTTACCGGTAATATGTTTGGGGATATTTTATCCGATGCTGCTGCTATGCTTACCGGTAGTATTGGCATGTTACCCTCTGCTAGTTTAAGCGAATCTAACCCTGGAGTCTTTGAACCGGTTCATGGCTCGGCTCCAGATATTGCAGGTCAAGATAAAGCGAATCCCCTAGCTATGGTACTCAGTGCTGCGATGATGTTACGTTATGGCTTAGACCAGCCGGAAGCAGCAGATTGCATTGAACAAGCAGTTGTCAAGGTTTTAGATAAAGGCGATCGCACAGGAGATATCATCTCAGAAGGCATGAATCTCTTAGGTTGTCGTGCTATGGGAGATTCCCTAATTGAGTGCTTAGAGCAATCTTGATGTTATCCCTTGATATTATCAATTGATTTTATCGTGTAAACCTGCGGTTACTTATAATAACTCAGGAAAATCTCTTGGTTTCACCTGGTTAATCAGTGCCCTCTTGTCGAAATACCCCCTTGCCGTGAGGGCGTGATTGCATTAAAGTCAAACTGAAATAATAGGGTAAAAAGTGTGGTGTATACATCACAGCAAAGACAAGAAAACTACCAAACTCGGATTGAGCTACCGAAGCTGATAGACCCTACGGTTTTGAGAGCAGCTAAGCATATCTACCGGGTTTACTACGAAGTTCATCCATACCAAGATGAACAGCCATCTGGTGTAGCCATTGACAGATATACCCTCAGAGGAAAGTTAATCTTTAGTCAGAGACCTATCCTTCTACCAACTGAATGCTTTGTGCCTTTGAGTCAACTAGAAGGAGACTTTTATTAATAAATATTAAGGAAATCGGTCATTGGTCTTACTTCTATGGTATAGAGCAATAGCAATTAGGAAGTGACACAGGATATGGTGGGAGTATCCGCTGCCTTGACAACGTTAATAGCTTTCGCAATAGTTTTCGCTATCGGTGCATCTATTGGCAGTTTTCTCAATGTAGTCGTTTACAGACTACCTGCTGGTTTATCCATCCTTTGGCCCCCCTCCCGCTGTCCCCATTGTCTACATAAGCTGGGAAAGCGAGAGAATGTTCCAGTAATGGGCTGGCTGTGCTTAAAAGGACGTTGCCGTCACTGTAATACCAAGATTTCCAGCCGCTATCCCCTAGTAGAGGCCATAACCGGTTTACTGTTTTTACTAGTTTTCTGGATGTATGGTTGGGGTTGGCAAACCCTAGGGTATTGGGCGTTTTTGAGCTGGTTGTTGACTCTGGCTCTGATTGATATCGATACTATGACCCTACCGAATGCCCTAACTCAGTCTGGATTAGTGGCTGGTTTAGTATTTCAAGGAACTACTGGTTTTTTGCAGGGGTCTCAACCCATAGCAATAATTCCTCAATTAATGACTGGGGTGGTAGGTGCAGTCTTAGGGATTTGGTTGTTTGACCTGATTGCCTTTGGGGGTTCGATTGCCTTTGGTCAATCTGCTATGGGGGGAGGAGATGCTAAACTAGCGGCGATGATGGGAGCTTGGTTAGGGTGGAAGTATTTGCTCTTGGCTAGTTTCATCGCTTGTGGTGTAGGGGCGTTTGCTGGTGGCGCAGCCATTGCCCTGGGTTGGATGAATCGCAAACAGCCAATGCCATTTGGTCCTTTTCTAGCCTTGGGAGCAGGATTGACCCTACTTTGGGGTAAATTAATAGTGTCCACTTACCTAGAACTATTTTTCCCATTTAGCTAAACATTATCGGTTGAAGAATGCTCCATCTAGGTTTTAGGTTTTAGGGAGTAGGGAGTAGGGAGTAGGGAAGTCAGAAAAGGGATCCCCCCTAACCCCCCTTAATAAGGGGGGAACGGAAGTGGGAAAAAATCCTTTGTACCTCATTGCTATGAGAAACACTATATAACAGTAAACCTATAACAGTAAACCTATAACAGTAAACCTATAACAGTTAATTGACTATCTTAATCTTAACTATAACTAACTATCAATTATAAAGCATAACCTACAAATATAAATAGAACTATATAGCGTTACTTATAATTATTATGAGGTAAATTATATGAGGTAAATTAAATTTTAATCAACGCCACTCCCGACTCCTGACTCCCTAAAACCTAAGACGAAAGTCCCTCACCCACTTGATAAATGCTATATAGATAGATGAAATTGAACGGCTCTGAAAAATCTTTGGAATCCTATTGGTATAGCAATCCGTGTAGGAATTCTGATAATTATTGATCCGAAGTTCCCAGATCCGCTGTTCCCTGTTCCCTTTGCTATATTAGCCTGTGTCTTGGATAACAATCAGAACTACCAATCTTCGCTGGGAAGCCGAGCTGATGCAGCAGGTGCTAGCCGCTCATGATATTCCAAGTCGGATTATTGATATTGGGATCATGTCTTATTTAGGTGCAGGTAGTCCTGCGGCTTTACAAGTTCGCTCACCAGATCAATGGACAGCCTTACTCTTGTTGAGTTCCCCAGAAGAAGAGCAGGCAGGACAATCATAAAAATCAGACTATAGCTAAAAAAATTTAGATAGTACGTTAACTTAATAATTTTTATGTCTCTATTCGATTGGTTTGCAAATAGACGAAAAATTGAACCAACCCCTAAACAACCTCAAGAACGGGAGATTGCTGATGGGCTATGGAAAAAGTGTGAAGCTTGCGGAGTTCTATCCTACGCCAGAGACCTGCAAGCTAATCAAATGGTTTGCAGTGAATGTGGCCATCACATGCGAGTCCCTAGTGACGAGCGGATCCGCCAGCTGATTGACCATCAGACCTGGATATCACTGGATGAACACCTACATCCGACGGATCCCCTGAAGTTTTGCGATCGCAAATCCTATAGTGATCGTTTGCGAGACAGCCAAGAAAAAACTAAGCTCACAGATGCCGTACAAACTGGCACCGGTCAACTAGAGAATTTGCCCATTGCTTTGGGAGTAATGGACTTCCGGTTCATGGGCGGTAGTATGGGTTCGGTAGTTGGGGAAAAACTGACTCGTTTGATAGAAGAAGCAACCAAGCGACAGCTACCGGTTGTAATTGTTTGTGCATCTGGTGGAGCCAGAATGCAGGAAGGGATGTTAAGCCTGATGCAAATGGCCAAAATCTCTGGTGCCTTGGAACGCCATCGTCAAGCCAGACTACTCTACATTCCAGTTCTTACTCATCCTACCACCGGTGGGGTGACTGCCAGTTTTGCCATGTTAGGGGATATTATCATAGCGGAACCGAAGGCATTAATTGGATTTGCTGGACGACGAGTGATTGAGCAGACCCTCAGAGAAAAGCTACCGGATAATTTCCAGACCTCTGAATATCTGCTAGACCACGGCTTCGTTGATGCCATTGTACCTCGCACCCAGTTGAAAAAAACCCTAGCCCAGCTGATTCGCCTCCATCAACCCCAGGCTACTATACCGGTAGCGGTTTCCCTGCCAAAAGCAGTAGGGATTAGGGAGCAGGGAGTAGGGAGTAGGGAGTAGGGATTAGGGAGTGTGGGGAGGGTGGGAAGTGTGGGACCCACCCCTAACCCCTCCCAGGAGGGGAAGTGTGGGGAGATGGGGAGATGGGGAGATGGGGAGATGGGAAGCGACTGGCTTGGTTTCTACGGGGCTGACAAGGTGCTCCCGATAGATTACAAAACCGAATGCTGCTTTCTGATAACACCACGAAATAATCCTTTGGTTTCATCATCTTCTCTATTGCTAGCATGCCTATTGCCTTCCCCTCCTGGGAGGGGTTAGGGGTGGGTTCCTCTTGCCTTCCCCTCCTGGGAGGGGTTAGGGGTTGGTTCCTCTTGCCTCTTGCCTTTTTCCCCCAAACCTCCCACACTTCCCAGACTCCCCCCTCTCCCCACACTCTTACCCCTGTTCCTTAGTTATTATCAGGTTTAATTATTATGGGCTTTGCAGACCTATCAATTGTGGAAATTGCTGCCGAGTATGACCTTCGGGTAGAAGAGGTATTCGATCTATGCCAGCAGTTGGGCATTGCTTACAAAAATCAAGACACCCATCTGCCTCTAGAAGATGCCAAGGCTGTTATATTAAAGATTTTGTCTCAAACAAAGGGTAATGGCTAATTGGTAATCGGTAATACCTGAGTTCGATAGCCGTGATTGGTTGACTCAGATCCCCCTCAGCGAGAGAATGTGCAGGGAATCAGTTAATGCTGTTTTGAAAAACTAATCCCATATGAGCCACATTTTTAGTTTAGAGGAGAATCAAAAATGAAGCGATTTATCTTGCTGATCACGGCAACCCTATTCTTTGCCTTTCAAATTGCAGTGGGCAGTTCAGCAGCCCTTGACCTGTCTAAAGAGCTCCGCACCGTACCTTCCAATGAAGCAGGTGACACGGTGGTGATGAGTAACAAAGAGATTGTTAAAGGCTTACGCCTGTTTAACACTGTATGTTCTCAATGTCACAAAGGGGGTTACACTAAAACTGACCCTAACGTTACTCTTGGTGCTGAGGACTTAGAATTGGCAACACCACCCCGTGATAACCTGGATGGTATCATAGACTATATGAACAATCCTACCACCTACGACGGGGAAACAGAGATTTATGAATTTCATCCAAGCACTAAGAGTGCTGATCTTTTTGTCTATATGAGGAACGTCTCCCAAGATGACCTCCGTAATATGGCTGGTTATATTCTCTATGAGATCAACCAGAGACCTGATACGTGGGGTTGTGGTAAAGTCTGTAACTAATTGTTGTTTGTACAGAGGTTAGAAAGCACGAAGCGAAAGGCTTTATGCTTATTTAAGCAGCAAGGGCAGAGGCTTCTTCTTTTGGCAGTTAGGGGTTAGGGGTTAGGAGTTAGGGGTTAACCAAAATCAATAACCCTAGCTTCTTTAACTAGACCTGATTCGCTAATAGAAGAAGCCGCTGCCCTGTTGCTCAATCAGTACATATCACTTTAAATACTCAATGCTCCGTAGATTATTAGACTTCTTTGAGAAGTTGGGAACAGTGGACAACAATTCACGGGAAAAGTATCAAAAAACTAGTTTGGCAAGAGGTCTATTCGTATCAATCCGTTATTTGCTGCTAGTTGTTCTGGTGTTCTTCCTAGAGACATGCACGGTTAGTTCACCAGCCCAGGTTCCAGTTAACGACTACGTCAGGCGCTACCTAGACGTAGCAGAACCTGTAGCGATTGCTGTAGATGTCAAGGGAGAGACTAAGCAGTTTGACGGCGAAGACTTGTCTGTTGGTCAAAACTTATTTTCCGAAAATTGCCAGAGGTGTCATGTGGGAGGAGCTAATCTCATTGATCCCACTGTGTCTCTATCTCTGGAGAGGCTAGCTAAGGCAACACCACCTCGGGATAATCTCAATGGTTTCATTGCTTTTATGAGGCAACCGATGACCTATGATGGTACCGAGGAAAGCTTCTCGTGCCGCGAAGTCGAAGAGAGTTGGATACCACAGGAGGAAATCGAGAAAATAGCGGCATTTGTGATCAGAGCCGCACAGAAAGGACCAGGATGGGGCACTGAGGATTTATTTTAAGTTAGGAAATAGGGAATAGGGAATAGGGAATAGGGAATAGGGAACAGGGAATCGGGAATCGGGAATCGGGAATCGGGAATCGGGAACAGGGAACAGCGAATAGGGAACAGCGAATGGTAAATAGGAAGAAACAGAGATAAAAATTACTACACTAATTGCTGATTTAACTCCCCATCTCCCCATCTCCCCATCTCCCCATCTCCCCATCTCCCCATCTCCCCATCTCCCCATCTCCCCACACCTCCCGCGCCCCCGCCCCACCCTCCCGACTCCCGACTCCCTAAAACTTAGTTAATAATCACCTGCTCGAATTTCTTCATTAGCTGCTTCTTGGGCTTTCTTCATAGCACTTTCTAAGGATTGATCACCCAGTAAGGTACTCAGAAATTGATTATCGAAATGGGTTTGAATGGTTGGCAAGGTTTCCCCAGCCTGCCAAATGGTTGCATAGGCGGCTCCTTTAATAAAAGGAGCATAGAGGGGATCTTTTTTATAGCCTAGTTCCGATAACACAGAGACCCGAGAAGGTAGTACTAGTCCGGCTTTTCCCCAAGCTTTCATTCCTTCTTTGCCGGTAAGATAGGAAATGAGTTCCCAAGCTGCTTCTTTATGTTTAGCTTGTTTATTCATCACATAAGCAACGGTATAAGCCATTGTTCCTTTTTTACTACCTAAGGAGGGAACTTCAGCAGTGGCAAATTTAATTTTAGGAAATGTATCTTTGAGATAAGGAATAGCCCAGCTACCTTCCATTACCATTGCGGTTTTACCTTGACCAAACATTTCGCTACCAGAACTAGCCCCAACGTCTGAGGGTAAGGCAGCATACTGGTAGTTTCGGTATAGGTCAATGACAGTTTTAAGACTTTTAAAACTTTCAGGAGTGGCAAAGGTAGCGTAGCCGTTTTTGTCAACTAAGTTAGCTCCAAAGGCTTTAATTAAAAAATAGAGACGAGCCAGTTCCTGATTAATTCCCAAACCATAGCGTTCATTCCTACCATCGCGATTCTTATCAAAGGTTAGTTTTTGGGAATAATCCCGTAATTCTTCCCAAGTTTGGGGTGGTTGAGTTAAATTAGCTTGTTTGAATAATTGCTTATTGTAAAAAAGGGCAAGGGTGGAAAAATCTTTAGGCAATCCGTAGATTATTCCATTATATTGGAATGCTTTAAACAGAGAGGGTTCAAAGTCAGCTACATCAAAATTATCAGTGCGCTTAATGTAGTCATCCAAAGGCTCCAAAACATCATGACTCATTAGTAATGGGGCTTCATAGGCATCTAAATAAAAGACATCTGGAGCTGCATCACCAATTAATCGGGTTTTGATTACATCCATGTACTGACCAGTGATGACTTCAAGCTTAACCTTTACCTTGGGATGTTTAGCTTCAAATTCCTTTAGTACCTGCTCTAGTAATTGTTTTTCAGTAGGGCTGCTTTGCCAACCACCGAGAGTGACGGTGGTTACTCCATCTAGGTTACTGCTGCCACAGGCTATAATACAGAAAATTATCAGCGGTAAGATTACCCATTTTGACAGGATTTTCTTCATTTGTTGAGGGTTGACGGGTACATTGAAATTGATATAACCTATTCATATTACTAGAGCCCAAGACCGATTATGATCAGAGTGTCTAACCGATTCAGGAATCCTAAAACACTGCTTAAGGTAAGTGGTTGGCTACTGTTACTACTGACTGGGCAAACATTGATGGTGGATCTTACCCCAGCTACTGCCCAAACTTCACCAGAACCGAGATTTTTTGGGGAGCCTCTACCAACTATGACGCCATCTTCTCTACCATCGGTTAACACTTCCCCTTTAATTTTGCCAACCGCCTCACCCAATCGGCCAAGCAATACACCAAATACACCATTACCACCTGAGTTAAACGTCAACGACACTAATAGATCAATAACTAATCCATCAAGAACTAATAGATCAATACCCATCGCTAATCTCTATCGGGTTGATGTGGTGGGCGATAGTGATTGGTTGTTATCCCAAGTACAAGCAATTGAAGCACAAGCGTTTGTGCGCGAGGGAGAGGGGGTGATTCAAGCAGGTACATTTATGGATCGCTACAATGCTCAGTCTCGTCTCCAGGCTTTGGAAGCTTTGGGAATTCCAGCCCGCATCACAACAATTGCACAACAAGTATTTGATAATGGTGCTACAAATCTGAGCAACATAGCAACTTTCTCATCTGATGGCTCAATCACCTATGGCTCCCGTTTGGTGTATCCAGAAACAGGATTAGATTTGGCGAACCGTGGTGCTGTCACTTCTGGTTCTAATCCAGGGGATTCAGGAGAATCCAGGGGTAGGAGCTATTTTGTGGCTATTCCTGGAAATGCTCAGAGGTTACCAGAGATGGTCACGGAATTGGTTAAAATTGGGATTGCCCAGGATTTAGTCAGCCAACGAGATGCCCCAAGAGGTAAACATGTTGCTGTTGGTCCGTTTAAAAAGCGGGGTGATGCAGAACGTTGGAGTAATCGTTTGCGCTCTGCTGGTTGGGATGCACGGGTGTATTTTGGTCGGTAGGGGCAGAATGAAGAATGAAGAATTAAGAATTAAGAATTAAGAATTAAGAATTAAGAAGGCAAAAGGCAAAAGGCAAAAGGCAAAAGGCAAAAGGCAGAATTAAGAAGGCAAAAGGCAGAATTCTAAATTCTAAATTCTACATTCAATAATTCTAAATTCTACATTCAATAATTCTAAATTCTACATTCTACATTCTAAATTCTACTGATGGAGTCTGAGAATCGGCGAGAAGTAATTGAGCAAGTGGTGGTAACTGCTGAGCAGATGCGTCAGATTGAAGGGCGCATCTTTGAGGCGGGGATGCCTGTAGCAGCGTTGATGGAAAAGGTGGCAGGATTGATTACTCGCTCTATTCAAACCCTTTATCCCTGTGCTGAGAATAGGCGAGTGGGTGTGTTAGTTGGTCCTGGTCATAATGGGGGTGATGGGTTAGTTGTTGCTCGTGAACTTCATTTACAGGGATATGAAATCCACATTTACCGTCCTTTGTCGAAACTGAAGGAATTGACTGACTACCATGCTCGGTATGCGCTTAGCTTGGGGATTCCTTTTTATGACGAGATTGAACCGCTGTATGAGTGTGACCTGATTATTGATGGTTTGTTCGGATTTGGACTGACGCGATCGCGAAGCGTGGCCTACGGCCAATCGCTTTCTGGTAGTATCGCTGAGGCGGTTGAGCTGTTGAATCAATGGTCACAACCGGTGGTGAGTATTGATTTACCTTCGGGATTACATACTGATACTGGGGAAGTTTTGGGCATCGCGGTTCGGGCTACCCGGACATTGTGCTTAGGGTTGTGGAAGTTGGGGTTTCTCCAAGACCAAGGGTTGGATTATATTGGTGAAGCTGAGTTAATTGATTTTGGTATTCCCCTCAAGGATATTTGGTCAATTTTAGGTGAACCACCAGATTTGCTCAGAGTGACAAAAACTGTTGCGAAACATTTTTTACCCTTACCTCGCCCTAAGGTAACTCATAAGTACCAACAGGGTCATCTGTTGCTGATTTGTGGCTCTAGACAGTATTCAGGGGCAGCAATTTTGGCGGGATTAGGGGCTCGTGCTAGTGGGGTGGGGATGCTTTCAATGGCAGTACCGGAGTCTATCAAATTGCTAGTGGTGAGTCACTTGCCAGAAGCAGTGGTAATTGGTTGCCCAGAAACGACGGCGGGTGCTATTGCATTTTTGCCTGAGTTAGTCTTAGAGAAGTTACACCAACCCTCTGGTAGCTATCAGGCTTCAAATCAGACTTATAATGCGATCGCATGTGGTCCTGGTTTAACAAAGGATGCTAAGGATATAGTGCAAGGGGTTTTAGCTGCCCAATGCCCAATGGTTTTGGATGCGGATAGTTTAAATATCCTGGCGGAACTGATCACTATTCCCACTTTGTTGAAGCGTCTAGGCCAGACCGTGTTAACGCCTCATGTTGGAGAGTTCCGACGTTTATTTCCTGATTCCGCAGAACTGTTACCGGATCGAGTCCAGGCGGTGCGGAAGGCATCCCAACTGAGTCGGTCTGTGGTGTTGTTAAAAGGAGCCAGGAGTGCGATCGCAAATCCTATGGGCTCGGTGTGGCTGATTCCTGAAAGTACACCAGCTCTAGCCCGAGGGGGGAGTGGGGATGTGCTCACTGGACTAGTGGGAGGTTTGATGGCTCAGCCACTCCTGTCTGAGCATCCTTTGGAGGCAATAGTGGCAACGGCAGCCTGGTGGCATGCCCAAGCTGGCATTTTAGCGGCTCAGGAGCGGAGTGAGTTGGGGGTCGATGGGGTAACCTTGGCGGAGTTTTTGATGGCAGTGGTGAGAGGGAATAGGGAGTAGGGAATAGGGAACAGGGAATAGGGAACAGGCAAGAGGCAAGAGGCAAGAGGCAAGAGGCAAGAGGGAAAACTAATCTGACTCCCCATCTCCCCATCTCCCCATCTCCCCATCTCCCCACACTCCCTGCTCCCTGCTCCCTACTCCCTACTCCCTCTTGTTAACAAATTAAACCTAAAGCTTTCTCTTTAATTTGGTCTTCGTCAATCTTTTCTTTGAGTTCACTATCTGTATATCTGCCTTCTAAGGCTTCTAATGCTGCTTTTTTTAGGGCTGTCTCAAAGGCATCGGTTAAAATTTCTAATAATTCCTCTTGATTGGCATAATATCCCCCTGATTTTCGCCGTTTGTTCACTCGTTTAATGTTTTTGCTGGCATTATAAATCGAAAATTCCCAAGAGCGGGTAGTGCGTTTTTCTACCTCTTGCTTGATTAAATGTAATAGTAATATGACTGCATAGCTATAAATTTTATTTAGTTTATCCTCCCTTGACATTTCTTCTAGTTCATCAACAATTTCTAAGGCTTTATGATAGTTTCTTTCTTCAATGAGTTGACGTAATAAGGTTAATTCTTCCATATTCTGGGTTGATGGCATTAGGGAATCGGGAATCGGGAGTCGGGAATCGGGAGTCGGTACTATGAAAAAATTATAGCTATTAATTTATCATAACTACTCTATAAGAGCCGACTTTTTTAATTAAGCAGCTATTCTTCGAGCACTTCATCAGCCATCTGCACAATCTCTCTATACAAGCGATCGCTCACTCTAAATCCGGCTTGATTGATTAGATCATCGACAATCGGTTTCACTGCTGTAATCAATCCCTGTTTCTTGGCAGCTAAAAGCAATCCCAGAATACCTGTAAATTTTCATCCAAACCGAGATGCAATTACTCTTGCCTGATAATCATCAATCAGTAATCGATTGGCGTTGAGTTCAATTGCTAAAGCGATCGCTTCAGATTCTCCTGCATCAATTTCAAGCCTAAGTTCTGCAACCAAGCTACGATTCGTAGCTTGTCGAGTCTGAATCCAGGATAGAGTTTGCACTTCTTCCGACCCTGGAACCTCGTATGGTAGATCTACCATCTCATTGTAAACCGCTTGAGGAATTATCAACACTCCATAGAGCTGCCGCAGTATATCAATTTTTTGAATCGCTGATAAATTAGTAATGGGTGATGTGTTACTAACCACGATCATATATCGCCCAATTCCTTCAATGTTTGAATGTCTTGTTGAAAATCTTCACGGTCATAATTGATACAAATGCTCCGATTAGAGAGTGCTTGTTGAAACTCAATTAGGTGCATCCCAGCTAGCTCACGGGCTTTACCAATACTAATTCTTTTCTGTTTATATAGCATAATGGCAATCTCAAGCTTCAAATCGGCTGCCGATAGTTTAGCAGCTTGCAACAACTCATCAGAAATTACAACACTCATAACCGACTCAGCATTATAAACCCATTGTTTTGATTCTAGCTCAATGGTTTCCTATTCAGAAGCATCAACTTATCCAGGTATTGGCGGACTATCAGCCGATTTTTCGATTTCGGATTTTCTTTGCTTTTGGAGCAAGAACTCAGCAAAGTCAAACACTAATTGACGTTGCTTTGGCGACAATACCTGCAAAACTGCCAGCACATCATGTGGAATTACCATCGGTGGGGATTTTGATGTTCCCATAGACTACTCCTATATAGCACTACCCATTAAGATGTTTGACATTGTCAGCCATGCAAAGCGCGAGTGGGGGAAACCACGGCAGTCGCTCATGGGGGGGACCCCCAAGACCGCGCTGCCTTCCCAAGACCGCGCTGCATCGCTTCTAAACTCCGAAACCTACTCCTAGCTTACTTTTGACTTCTGACTTCTCACTTCTGACTTGCGCGTAGCGCTATAAATCATCGGGATTGATGCCAAGGGTACGCAATTTTTCTGCCAATCGTTCTGCCCGTTGGCGTTCTTGTTTTGCCCGTTGGCGTTCCTGTTCTGCCCGTTGGCGTTCTTGTTCTGCCCGTTCTGCTGAAGTCTCAATCCAATTACCAACTCCATCATACCAACGCAGCCACAACCCTTGTGTTTCTTGATATTTCCCAAGCCAGACTCCTAACCCTAATTCCAGTTCTGGAATCCAAAATTTAGGTTCAGAAAGTTCTACTTCCTGATACTGGGTGGGCATTAATTGAAACACTCGCAACTGGTTTTCATAACGGTCAAAGACTACATAGTAAGGAATGCGCATGTATTGTTCATAGGCTTGCCATTTGCTTGGTGGCTTGTTGGCAGACCTTAGGGTTTGTCCTAAATCTTCAGCTTCGGTACCTGGTGATAGGAGTTCCACTACCAAAAATGGCGCTCTTCCTTCCTGCCAAACCACATAATTCCAGCGCAGGTCTTCTTGTTTTTCAGCAGGAGTTACATCTAATACCAGAAACCAATCTGGTCGCTTATGCCATAAGTAATGACGACTGTTGTAATATACATTCAGGTTTGTAGCAATGAACATCTCCTCCCTGGGATAGTTGGGAGGTTGGCAGGTTTCTCGCAGTAGTTGGGGTTGGAAGTCGTGAAATTCGTCAGGCAAACCAGGTTCCTCCCGGTCTTAACGAGGTGGATCAGTATTTTTGAATTTAGAATGAAGAATTTAGAATGAAGAATTTAGAATGAAGAATTCACCATTCTGCCTTCACCATTCTCCATTCTTACAAACAACCTCCCCTTCACCTAACACCAAAGGCGAACAACCTTTTTGATTTAAGAATTAATAATTTAAAATGCGCGAATTGGTAATTATCCATTCTTAATTCTACATTCTCAATTCTACATTCTCAATTCTACATTCTTCATTCTGAAGATTCTTCTTCACCAATAGGATTAGGAACATCAAAAATAATCACAAATTCAGCCTCGGGCATCAGCCGTTTAAGAGCTGTCATATGACCCTCCGCATTGGATCGGTTACGGAAACGAGCGACAACGACTCGTTGCATCTGTGGTAACAAGCGAACGATTGCCCATGGGTATAGGCGTTGACTGTACGACATAATAAAATTACCTCCTTTTGAGTGGGAGACCCAGAGCCAGCCCGTGACGCTCTAACATCTGTGGGCTGGCTCTTCACTTATCTCCTTTTGAGTGTTCCTTTTTCTAGAATAGCATAAAAATTGCATAATTATAACATATTTTGAAAATTTTTGTAACAATTTTTTGATGGAGAGGGAACAGCGGATCTGGGAACAGCGGATCTGGGAACAGGGAATAGTAAGTGCGATTGACTTGCTTGTCACGCTACGCGATGCTCCAAAAGAGCCGCTACGCGATTGACCTGCTTGTCACGCGGGGCGCGTTCGCTTTTACTGATCACAGCTAGATGCGATCGCATTTACTGATCAAAGCTAGATGCGATCGCATTTACTGATCACAGCTAGATGCGATCGCATTTACTGATCACAGCTAGATGCGATCGCATTTACTGATCACAGCTAGATGCGATCGCATTTACTGATCACAGCTAGATGCGATCGCATTTACCGATCACAGCTAGATGCGATCGCATTTACCGATCACAGC
>NZ_JAAHHZ010000057.1:38066-42953 GCF_010672005.1 Moorena sp. SIO4A5
GATCACAGCTAGATGCGATCGCATTTACCGATCACAGCTAGATGCGATCGCATTTACCGATCACAGCTAGATGCGATCGCATTTACTGATCAAAGCTAGATGCGATCGCATTTACTGATCACAGCTAGATGCGATCGCATTTACTGATCACAGCTAGATGCGATCGCATTTTCGAGACCACAGCTAGATGCGATCGCATTTTCGAGACCACAGCTAGATGCGATCGCATTTCCGTATCACAGCCCATACTCTTCCACCGACTCCCGATTCCCGACTCCCGATTCCCGACTCCCGATTCCCGATTCCCGATTCCCGATTCCCAATTCTAAATTCGCGCATTCTAAATTCGCGCATTCCCGATTCCCTGTAGTATCCACTGTCTAGAGAGGTATTTTTCACTTACGATTGAAAATTGTTATAGTTACGGGTTATTCAACAGGAAAACAAAGGGAGCTCTTGCCGAAATACCACCTGTAATTTCTGAAGCTTACAATAGTGATGGTTAAGGGAACAGGGAACAGGGAATCGGGAATCGGGAACAGTGATGCCCTAAATCAAGACAGGGAATCAACCTCAAAGAAGACTGTAGCTCATAACTGCAAGAAATGCCATATTTGGAGTTTAGGCAAAAGGTAATAGGCAATAGGGAAAAAATCTTGTGTATGTCAGATGGTGGTGCGTTACGGGACGGGCTTTAACAGGGGCGAAGAGTCTCAAAATCATAGGCTTTCTGTCCCTAACGCACCCTACACCCTACACCCTACACCCTACTCCCTATTCCCTATGGTGGTGCGTTACGGGACGGGCTTTAACAGGGGCGAAGAGTCTCAAAATCATAGGCTTTCTGTCCCTAACGCACCCTACACCCTACACCCTACACCCTACTCCCTACTCCCTGCTCCCTACTCCCTGCTCCCTACTCCCTCCTACCTAACCAATTGAAAACCTTTAATAGTCGCTTGTTAACCTATTCACAACTTCAGCACAAATCATGAAAAACAACTCAGAAATACCAATCCCCAATCCTGCCCAAACCATGATGGCGGATGACCAATCCATGACCAATTCACCAGAAACTATGGACAATCAAGACCTAGGGATGGCAACCGCCCCATCCATGGAAAGCCCAAAAGAAGTCATCAACGTTGACGCCCAACATTCCTATCCTCCCTATCCTCCCTATAACCCACCATCCCTAACCCTTGACACAATTACTACTGTGACTATGCCAGTGCTGACTCCTGGTAACAATGGTGACGCCGTGCGATTTTTGCAGCAGATCCTAATCAGCTTGGGCTACACCATTGTTAAATTTAACGCCAATTTTGACCGATATACCTACCTAGGTGTAACTCAATTCCAACGGAACAACCGTTTGAAAGTGGATGGCGTAGTGGGCTGGCATACTTGGCGTAAGTTGGGTGAAGCGAGCGTATCCCGGCGTCGTTATTAGGGAGTAGGGAAAGTTGAATGTAGAATTAAGAATGTAGAATTAAGAATGTAGAATTAAGAATGTAGAATTAAGAATGTAGAATTAAGAATGTAGAATGTAAGCAAGTGCACAAAATTAATTGCACATTTTTAAAAGCTCAAAGCCTTACACTGTAACGTTTACAGAGATTAAGAGTAGGTAATTAATTTTTTGTAGGTGCTTATAATGGTTAATTCTCAATTCTCAATTCTTAATTATAAATTCCCAATTCCCAATTCTAAATTATACATTCTAAATTCTAAATTATACATTCTCTCTCAATTAATCCTTCGTCAAGGAAAAATTGACAAAAAAAACTCTATAGTTTCACTATTGCTCAAACCCGTCTAGAATCACCTCATAGGGAGTAGGGAATAGGGAATAAAAAACTATAGTGATCAAAAAACCGTTGCACTGGCCGCACAGTTGAGAGACTCCCCCCCCGAAGTCGCTTTTCCTAATCAATAGTGATCACAAAACCGTTGCACTGGCCGCACAGTTGAGACACTTGGGACACTCCCCTTGCTTGGAAGTCCCTTTTCCTATCAATAGGTATCAGAAAACCGTTGCACTGGACGCACAGTTGAGAAAACCATTGCACTGGCCGCACACTGGCGACACTCCCCCCTATTCCCTACTCCGAAGCTACCTGCCTGAAAACCGTTGCACTGACCGCACACTTCCTCCTGTTCCGAGATCCGCTGTTCCCTACTCCAAAAACCGTTGCACTGGCCGCACAGTTCCGAGACTATTCCCGATAATAAATTCTAAATTCGCGCATTCCCTGCTCCCTTCTAATTGCTGCTATACTCAAGGCGTTGGCTGTGACAGCAAGGGTCATCATGCAGCAAATTCAGTTGAAGGAACTCGCGGAACTACTTGAATATAAAAAATAAATGTAGCAATGCCTGCTAAGGATATATTTCATGATGTTGTTAAAAAAGCGCTTGTCCAAGATAATTGGGTAATTACTCACGACCCGTTAACCTTAGATTTACGCGATCGCCAATTGCATATCGACTTAGGTGCCGAAAGGTTAATTGGTGCACAGAAGGAGAATCAGCAAATTGCTGTTGAAATTAAAAGCTTTATTTCATCTTCTAGTGTCTTTCAATTTCATTTAGCGTTAGGGCAGTTTTTGAATTACCGAATCGTACTAGGGCTGAAGCAACCACAACGAGTACTTTATTTGGCTGTTCCCTTATCCATTTACGACGATTTTTTTGGTGAAGAACTGCCTCAACTTAGTGTTAAAGAGTTTCAAGTTAAGCTGTTAGTATTCGATCCTAACCAGGAGGTAATTGTGGAATGGATAAATTAAATCAGTATCGTGAAGCGATTAAGAAAATTTTGACAGATTACAGCAAAATTAAACCTTCGTTTGGGGATATAGACCGCTATACTTCCTTTGATATAGAAAACGACCACTATCAAATTATTAGTGTGGGTTGGGAAGAGCATCGCCGCGTCTATGGCTGCCTGATTCACATTGATATTATCAACGACAAGATTTGGATTCAATACGATGGAACGGAATATGGTGTGGCTAATGAGCTGACTGATGTGGGAATTCCTAAGTATGACATTGTATTAGCCTTTCATACTCCGTTTATGCGTCGGTATAGTGATTTTGCGGTCGGTTGAAGGGAATAGGGAGTAGGGAGTAGGGAGTAGGGAGTAGGGAGTAGGGAGTAGGGAGTAGGGAGCAATGGAAAGAGCCCGTATTCAAAATTTTTTGTGAGTTGAATCGCAGAATTTTTCTTATACAGTAAGCTTTCTAAGTTTTTTGACTGTAAATTTAGCATAAAAGGTACTGAAGAACCGATTTTGCTTTTGTTTCAGGATTGTGACAGCATAGGGATACAGCGTTTTTCATAACTATCAGGTAGACAGGATTTTTTCCCTCTTCCCACTTCCGACTTCCGAAGTCCCTACTCCCTACTCCCTACTACTCCCTACTCCCTGCTCCCTACTCCCTAAAACCCAAGAATTTTTACCTCACCCAAATAAGAATTGCCATCAGTGAAGAACCGATTTTGCTTTTGTTTCAGGATTGTGACAGCATAGGGATACAGCGTTTTTCATAACTATCAGAGGGAATAGGGAGTAGGGAGTAGGGAGTAGGGAGTAGGGAGTAGGGAGTAATGGAAAGAGTCCGTATTCACAATTTTTTGTGAGTTGAATCGCAGAATTTTTCTTATACAGTAAGCTTTCTGAGTTTTTTGACTGTAAATTTAGCATAAAAGGTAGTGAAGAACCGATTTTGCTTTTGTTTCAAGATTGTGACAGCATAGGGATACAGCGTTTTTCATAACTATCAGGTAGACAGGATTTTTTCCCTCTTCCCTCTTCCCTGCTCCCTACTCCCTACTCCCTACTCTCTACTGCTCCCTACTCCCTGCTCCCTACTCCCTACTCCCTACTCCCTACTCCCTACTCCCTAAAAAAATCTACCTCACCCAAATAATAATTGCCATCAATGTCAGATATTAATAATTTTAAAGACTTACTAATTTGGCAAAAAGCCATGGATATAGCCGAAAAGTGTTATTTTTTAACTAAATTCTTTCCTAAAGAAGAATTATACGGTATGGTTCAACAAATTAGGAGAGCTGCAGTTTCTATTCCAGCCAACATAGCAGAGGGATATGGGAGAAGGTCAACTCCTGAGTACATTAGATTTCTTAATATTGCCCAAGGGTCAATTAATGAATTAGAGACACATCTTATTTTATCTTCTAGAGTAGGACTATCTAAGCAAACAGATATAGAATTGATTGTTTCTTTACTCACAGAAGAAACTCGAATGATTATTGCTCTGATTAGAAAGCTAGAGCAATGATAGGGAGTAGGGAGTAGTAGGGAGTAGGGAGTAGGGAGTAGTAGAAAGAGGCCGTATTCAAAAAAATTTTTTAGTTGAATAAGGGAGTAGGGAGCAGGGAGTAGGGAGCAGGTAAGAGGGAAGAGCCAAAAAATCGGCTCTTCTGTACCTGATAGTTATGCAAACCGCCGTAATTATATTACCTGCTACCTGTTCCTTTACACTAAAATAGTACGTCCTAAACCATACTTCGGTTGCTATAACTTTAAAAAAGTTATAGCGTTTCTAGGACTCATGAGGTACACGGGATTGTTTCACTCTTGGCTATTGGCTATTGGCTATTGGCTAATCCCTACTCCCTACTCCCCAGCTCCCCTACTCCCTACTCCCTACTCCCTACTCCCTACTCCCCAGCTCCCCTACTCCCTACTCCCTACTCCCTACTCCCTACTACTCCCTACTACTCCCTACTCCCTACTCCCTACTCCCTACTCCCTGTTCCCTATGCAATAATAACGATAGACAACAATGGGGGAGTCATGAACATGAGCGAAGTTGTGTTTTTGGTTGAGGAAGATCCGGAAGGGGGTTATAC
>NZ_JAAHHZ010000570.1:0-3136 GCF_010672005.1 Moorena sp. SIO4A5
CTTGGGTAATTTTTGTGAATGCATCTTCGCCATTAACTGCTTTAGTAATCTTATAGTTTTGCAGATAAAGATGGTTGACCAAAACCTGAAGATTTACTGGTTCATCATCTACAATCAAGATTTTCAATGCTTTCATAGTTGGTGGTGATAAGGTCTGATCAGACATCAGGTGATCAGACATCAGGTGATCAGACATCAGGTGATCAGACATCAGGTGCTCAGATATCAGGTGCTCAGAGTCACTTGCCATTGCCAAATAATTCTGAACCTTGGAAACTTCCTCTCGCTGTTTCCTCTCTACTTTACCTGTTGATATCGGTAGGGTGAAACTAAACCGTGAGCCAAGGTTTGGGGTAGACTCCACATCAATATCTCCGCCGTGGAGCTGCACCAGTTTTTTAGTAACGGCTAAACCTAACCCCACTCCTCCATATTTCCTATTAATGGAGCCATCTCCTTGTTCAAAAGCTTCAAAAATTCGGTCTAATTTATCAGGTGGGATACCAATCCCTGTATCAGAAACGGTAATTTTAATATAAGACGTTACCACCTCTGCTGATACTTTAATCATACCACGTTCAGTAAATTTAATGGCATTACCCACTAAATTATAGAGAATCTGTTGGAGTCGGTTTTCATCAGCATCCACAGGGGGAATAGATGAGGAAACTTGATTAATCAATTGTATATTTTTATTAGCCACAAGGGGACGAGATAGCAATAAAACAACTTCTGTTATTTCTCGCATCCCCACTGGCTTTATTTTAAGGTTAATTTGTTTATGCTTGAGGGCAGAAAAATCTAGTAAATCGTTAACAAGCTGAGTTAACCGTTTGCCACTAGATACAATCAGAGAAAGATTCGATGCTGTTGAATGGGATAACTCACCTGTTGCTCCATCAATCAAGGATTCAGCAATGCCAATAATACCATTCAGAGGCGTTTTAAGTTCATGAGATGTGTTGGCTAAGAATTCATTTTTGAGCTGATCCATTTCCTGAAGAGCAGCGTTCTTAGTTTCTAGCTTCTGGTTATATTCCTGTAGCAGTCGCCTGGTTTCAGCAAATCGTCGTTCTAAAATTAATCCTAAGGATAAGATAAACAGCAACATTCCCCAAGGATAGAATCGCTGATACCAATTTTCCAGTTCAAAGCGATAAACTAAAATATCATGCATTCCTCCTAAAACCAGGATAGATAATCCTGAAATAAATAGTTTCGCATAATAGTTTTTCTGAGTGATAGCTATAGGAATAGCATGGAGCAATAAAATTATTGTACTAGTCAGGATCAGGTAGTGATCAATATATATGTCATACAACCAGGAACTGTTGTAGATAACAATTAATCCTAAAGAAATTACGGAATAAATTAGGTGAATTTGCCATAACCGCTGGATAATGGAAAAATAGCCTGAGCCAAATATTTGTTCAAAACCAATAAGGGTGAGAATAGGCAGAAAACAAAAAGCCGTATATCGAGTATGCTCCCAATTCAGGGAATCCTTAAATAATAAGGGAATAATGGTTGATTGGCTAAGGTTGTAAACGCCACTAGCTATGGCTAATAATCCAAAGGCTAGAATTAATCCTTTATCTTGAGACCTGAATAAACAGGTTAAACTAAACCACAGCCCAATTAAAATAAAAATACATCCTAAAACGGTGCTGATTTCGTCTTTGAACAAACACCGAATTACGTTAAATTTAGAACCAATAACTATCCGGTCGAAAAATCCGATGTAAATAGACTGATCAGTCCCGACATAAACATTAATGAACAATGATTTGCCGGAAAAATTTGAATCAAGAGGAACAATTGGCCATTGATACCCGTCACCATTAGCTGGAGGCAATGAGTTGGGGGATAATCGGGTATAAATCAGTTGCTGATCTAAATAAGCTTCTAGTATATTCGGAACTGCTCCGAGATAAAGAGTGGGAGATTGCCATTTACCCTCTGGTAACCTAACCCCTAACCAAACATTGTTTTGCTGTTGATCTTGCTGTGACTTCCATAGTCTTTCTGGAAATGTAAATGGTTGCCAGCAAGGGTCGCTCTTGGCAATCTCGACCTTAGTACAAAGCTTGGCATTCCGGAGGTTATTGATAGAAACATCACCCCAGAGATAGTGCCATCCTTTGGTAATCTCCAATGGCGGCAAGGTTTTAGATGCCTGAGATTGTGCTTGACTAGGTGCGATGGTTAATAGACTAATCAGTACTGATATCAAAAAAGCGCCCAAACACAAGAGGATTTGGGCACGTTTCCAACTAAACATACGTTTCACTGGTATCTGCTGGAGGGGCTATGGGTGAGACCCCCCTCTACTAGTTTAAGTTGGATCAAGGAGCTTGGAAACTGTTTGTTAAACTTTGCTTAAATCAGCCGCTTAGGGTGGATTAGGCGGTGAGTACTTTAGCGGTGCGACCCCGGTCGGGTTTCCCGACAAGCATGAACGCGCACCAAGAGAAAAGCTCACCTTTTCACAGAGCTGTCCACCGTAACCCACCAATATTGAGCGACTAATCACTGTTTTAATATCGGCGTTGCTTAATAATGGAATGATTTTAAGACTTTTGTGGAATGGGCATCTTGCCCGTTCCTGGCGGTGCGACCCGTGGCGAATTTAATTCGACGACTGTAAGCGCACCGGATCTTTTCGGGCGGGCAGGATGCCCACTCTACTCCTATTCAAAAGAAGATTCACCAACGCCGATTATTCAATGTTCAAATACATCTCGATAGTGCAACAAATCGAGAGATACCATAGTTGGTAACGCCTCAAAGCACTGTTGAGCTAGTTCCCAACGGTCTTCCCGTTCCAGCATATTGATCAGTTTTTGCCGCACATTTAACAAGTAGCGTACATCATTAGCAGCGTATTCCAACTGCTGATCGGAGAGATTAGCAACATTACCCCAGTCAGAACTCTGAGCACTTTTATCCAAATCTATCCGTTCTAGCTCTTTGACCAATTCTTTGAGACCATGGCTACTAGTATAGGTGCGGGCTAATTTACTAGCAATCTTGGTGCAGAATACAGGATTGACTTCAATATCTACTGAAACCTTGGGCAAGCATTTGTCATTTGTCATCTGATAGGGAACAGGGAACAGGGAACAGGGAACAGGGA
>NZ_JAAHHZ010000571.1:0-3134 GCF_010672005.1 Moorena sp. SIO4A5
CATCCACCAGTGCCAGAATATCGACTAAAGCATTTCCGACACCAAAGACATCAATAGGTCTTGACTGTTGAGAGTTTTCTGTCATTTTCTTCCAATCCCACTAATCATTCATAAAAAATCCAGGGAAATTTTAACTCTCCCCTGGCTTAATCAGACAACTTTGACACTCCCCGCTCGCTTTGTGACGGGGATTCTTGGTTCAAAGAATCGACTTGCTGTGACAAGTTTGCACCAGCCACAGTAGAGGCCAAATCTCCCCAAGCGTTTGGGTCATTTAAGACCAAAGTTCCGACATGCCCTGCCGTACTTAATGCTCTTTCTAATATGTTAATTGCAGCATTATGGTCTCTATCTAGCGAACAACCGCATTGACAAACATGGGTTCTCGTTGATAGAGATTTTTTAACTACTTCACCACAATTAGAACAATTTTGACTAGTATAGGCAGGGTTGACCGCAACAGTTACCTTGCCAAACTTATTGCCAAAATATTCCATCCATTTCCGGAATTGATACCAACCTGCATCATTAATAGACTTCGCAAGACAATGGTTTTTTACCATGTTATTGATCCTTAAATTTTCATAGGCGACCAAGTCGTTAGACCGGACTACGCAACGTGCAAGTATCTTTGCATGTTCTATGCGCTTCGCGCAGGCTTCGCCAACACGCTGCCTACTTATTTTAAGGTGTGTCTTGCCTAGCTTATTAATCGCTTTCTTACGGTTAGCAGAGCCTTTATTTTTCCGAGAAACTCGACGTTGATAGAATTTTAGACGCTTTTCTCCCTTCCGATAAAAACGAGGATTAGGGACAGTATTGCCATTAGAATCGGTATAAAAGTCCTTTAAGCCAACGTCCAAACCAATAGTAGTACCTGTTGCTGAGACAGACTCATTAATATCAGTATTAATGCAAAACTGAACATAGTACCCATCGGCTCGACGGACTATCCTGACTCGTTTAATTAGCTTTTTGTCAAAGTGCCACAAGTCCCATGTTCCTTTGAGTTTGAGTTTTCCTATCCCTTTTTTGTCACTAAAAACAATAGACTTCTTGTCTGGGCATAATTTCCAGCCTGTAGTTTTGTATTCTACTGAGTGACAATGCTTTTTGAATCTAGGAAAACCCTTCTTGCCGGGCACTTTTTTCTTACAGTTATCGTAGAAGCGGACGATTGATGACCAAGCTCGTTCAGCACAGGCTTGACGAGCCATAGAGTTCAATTCATTGGCAAACGGGAACTGCTTCGCCAAAACAGTACAATATTTATTAAGGTCTAATTTTCCAACACCTTTATTGTCCATCCAATAGCGAATACAGCTATTGCGAACAAATTTAGCTGTTCTGATCGCCTCATCTATTGCTGAATATTGCTTTGGTTTCCCGTATGCTTTGAACTCTAAAACAATCATTATTATCGACCTTTTACTACCTATTTTATTCGACAACGGTCAGAGTAAGATTCCCGAATCCAAAAAATCTTTTTCTCACGGCGCGTCAAGCCCCTATCTCGCTGTCATCCCCGGTCTAAAGACACGGGGTTTTCAGCTTCGTAGAGTCTTGATAAAGTAATGATATTTTTTTCGGTTGAATACTTATCATGGAAGGTTATTCGTCAATTTAAAATTGAACATTGAAAGTAAGCATTCAGCATTCAGCAGTCAGCGGTCAGCTTATTTTATTCAAAAGCAATTAGTAGCGTGGCACAGGCTTTGGCCTTGGCCTTTGGCCACGCGGGGCGCGTTTGGCCACGCTGTGCGAACGACGCTGGCACTTTCCCCATAAACACCTCAATTAGTGTGGGCCTAGCCCATTAGCTGATAGCTGATAGCTGATAGCTGAATGCTTACCATTGAAAATTATCAGTGAAAATTATCAGTGCTCTATCGCTAATTAACAAAACAGGATTTAAGGTAAGCATTAAGTCGTTCGCGTAGCGTAAGCTTAATGCTCACGGCTGACTGCTGATAGCTTAATGCTTACCTGTATTCTGCAACGCTTTATTTAGACGTGATAGCAAGAACACTTAATTTAGGATCATCCATAACCTGGATCCCTTCTGGCAAGACTAACTCGTAAATGTAGAACATCTTACCCTGTTCCAAATTTGATATATCAATATCAATGCTTTCGGGAATTTTATCTGGGGGACATTGCACTTTTACTGTTGTAAGCCTTTGCTGCAAAACCCCACCTTGCTTAACTCCTACCGCTTCTCCCACTAGCTTCAGAGGTACAACGACCTCTACTTTATTTTGAGAAGCCACCGAGAAAAAACTGAGGTGGTACAGGGAATTTTTCCAAGGATGAGATTGTATCTCCCGCAGCAGAACTGGACCATTCCAGGAAAGGTCAGGAATAGAGAGCTCTATCAGGGTATTATTCACCGAGGCTGTTTTAAGCAAGTCTTCTGCTGCTTTAGCCGTCATAGTTAGAGATACAGATTCTGCACCATTGTGACCGTAAAGTACGGTGGGAATCAAGCCAGAACGGCGTAAGGCTCTCGGCTTACTACCTTCTGGTCGCTTTTGACATTCTACAGTAACATTCATCGGTAGGACTTTAACTCTTCGAGATAACGTAGCCAATTTAATGGCGATTATTGGTCAGCTACCGGTCGATTCCGCCACCGAGGGAGGTGCTGACCTAAATGGTGAGTCAGGGTGTTTAATCGAATCGGAAACTGGTGAGATTCAAACTCTCCGACTGACGCCTTGACGCCCTGACACCCTGACGCACTTAAACTCCCGAAGTTATCGGTGTACCGCTAGCATCCAATAGTGCTCGCTTTGGACCGTGGATTGGGTCTTCCACAATAATTGTCTGGTCGCGGCTGGCTCCTAAGGAAACCACAGCAATGGGAACTTTCATCAGTTCTGCCAGGAATTTAAGATAATCCAAGGCTTCGGTGGGTAAATCATCTAAAGACCGACATTCAGAAGTAGATGTTTGCCAACCGGATAGGGTTTTGTAAACAGGCTGGCATCGGGAAAACACGCTAGTGCTGCTAGGAAATTCCTGACTGATTTCACCGTCAATTTCATAGGCGACGCACACCTTAATTTCTTCAAAGGTATCGAGTACATCCAGTTTGGTGATCGCTAGACAGTCAAGACCATTAATCCGAACAG
>NZ_JAAHHZ010000572.1:0-3133 GCF_010672005.1 Moorena sp. SIO4A5
TAACACCATGACTTGTATCTAACTCAACTTCACCTTTGAGTTGCTTAGTGGCTAGGGTATGGACTAAGCGTAGACCGAGGGTGTTGGGGTTATCTAAATCTATACCTTCTCGGATGCCAAGACCATTGTCACTGACGATCAGTTCAAAATAGTTATCCTCACAGCACTTAAAGTCAACAATAATTTCACCGCCATCTTCTTCTGGAAAAGCATGTTTGAGGGCATTGGAGACTAACTCATTAATAATTAAACCACAGGTAATGGCCCTGTCGATGTTGAGAAATGTCTGAACAAAATTAACCTTAATCGTAGGGGGATTATTAGTACAGGCGTAAGATCCTAATAAGTCCTTAGTCAGGGATTGAATATAATCTTGGAAGTCAATCTGACTCAGATTCTTAGAGCCATAAAGTTTCTCATGGATTAAGGCCATGACTTAGAGACGATTGCGGCTTTCACAGAGGATATCCAGGATACTTTCATCATCTATATATCGGGACTGGAGGTAAAGGAGTCCTGAGACAATTTGTAAATTGTTCTTGACCCGATGGTGAATTTCTTTAAGCAGTATATCCTTGTGTTGGGCTTCATTAGTTGCTGCTTCTGCTCTGATGCGATCGCTAATATCTCGACCTTCTAGGATTAACAACACTATATTTCCGTTCTCATCCCGCAACGGTTTCACGGAAAACTCCATCGTGATCACTTGACCCTGTAACCCTAGCACCGACCCTTGATAACGGACAAACTCACCGTTAGCTGCTTGAGCGATCGCATTTTTTAAAGAATTCTCGGTTTGAGTAGACTGTGTCCACCATTGGATTTGCCAGAAGGGCTTACCCACAATCTCTGACGGAGTTAATCCGCTAAAGTTAAGGGCAGTTTGGTTGGCTTCGAGCAAGGTACCATCTGGTTGCAGGAGCCATGTAAATTGGCTGGTCTGGTCAAAGATGGCGTGAAATTTCCGCTCACTCTCTGCCAAAGCTTCCTCGACTTGCTTGGCTTTGGTAATGTCAGTGACAATACCATCAATGCGTATCGGGATACCATGGGCATCGGTGTGAATTTGTACATGATCACGAATCCAGCGCACCTGCCCATCAGAGCGCACGATTCGATATTCTAAGTCTTGACCGTCAATTGCCAGAAGTGATTGGGGTGACAACGGCAATGAGTTATTGCTAAAAAAATTTCGCTTTTGCTGAACTCGTTCTCGGTCTTCTGGGTGGATTACCTCTAGCCAAAGATTTGAGTTACCTAAAAAATCGGATATACTATAACCATAAAGACTATCAACAGCGGAGTTGAGGTAAAGCAGTCTGGAGGTTTGGGGGCGCACGGACCAAACCACATCCTCAAGGGAACTCAAAATACTTTCGAGTCGATTTTGGCTTAACTGTAATGCCAATTCGTTTTTTCCGAGGGCTTCTTGAGCCAGAATGCGTCCGCGAATCTCCTTGGAGAGTCTAGAATTGGTGGTTAAGAGTTCAGCGGTGCGTTGTTCAATCCGTCGTTCTAGCTCAAGGCTGGCTTGTCGCAACTTTTGGATCAGCTTCTGATTCTGGTCTTTTATCCAGCCGAGCCGCACAGCCAGTAAGACCACAACTAGAATCCCCAAACTCACCTCTACTGAACCCCCGGTTAAACTCGGTGGACCAACGTGAACAGCAGAGGCATAGATCAGGTAAATTGCCCATACTGTGGCACTGGTAACTCCAGCAAGTAATCCGTCGATACTGGCAGTTAGGGCAACAGCAAAGAAAAGAAGTATAAAGGGAGTTGGAACAACAAACCCAAACTGCCGTAGGGTTTCAATCCAGAAAATCATGCCTAAAACCGCCACTCCACCAATCCAGAAAGGCGGTTGCAGTCTGGGTAAGGGGCTAGGCAAGCGCATTTAAAAGTTGTAGTTGTAACTCATTAGTTGAATCACTGACCCATCTTGGGATAAATCCCCTGAGCTAATCGTAATGGTATCGTTTTTGGCACGGCGTATGGGTGTGTCCTTCATCAATGTTAAGAACTCCTCCACTGGCAAAATATCACACTGTTCGGCATCAGCGGCCTTGGTTCGGAAATGAGTAGGAATCATGATCTTTGCCTTAAGGACATCAAATGCCTGTTTAGCTTCTTGAGGGGTGTAGGCTTTTGGTCCCCCTCCCACTGGAATCAAAGCTAAATCAGGACGCCCGATCAGAATTTTCTGCTCAATATCTAGAGGGGCTGCTGCTCCTCCCAGGTGTAGGATATTGATACCATTTTGAGTCCATTTCCAAACCACGTTATTACCAAACCGACGTCCACCGACTCGGTCGTGAGGAATACTAATTCCCTCGAATTTTAGCCCATTTACTTGAAAAATACCCGGTTCAAATAGGAGCCGGGGACTCCCCGGTATACCTTCCGCTGCTCCTTCATCTAGTAGTAGGCTACTGATTAGGACTAAATCTGCCTCTACTTTTGGTGAGTTGTATCTAGCCGTACACCCAATGGTTTGGAATGGGTTGACTAAAACTCGCACACCACCCCCAGTAAATAAAAAGCAGGTATGACCAAGCCACTTTACTGTCAATACATTGCGTGATGGCTGTGCTTGGTAAGAACTGAGTCCAGAAGCTAAGCCGGTTGAAAGAGTTGTGAGTACACCCGCACTCACATAGCGCATCAACTGTCGCCGTTTCATGGTTTCTTGGAAACAAGTTTATTTTCAGGGAGATATAGAGAGAGTAGCAGATGCTGGCAGCGATTCTAAGAAGTTTTTTAGAAGTTGCTTACCAGAACAGGTCAAAATACTCTCTGGATGAAATTGGACGCCTTCTATGTGTGTATAGTTCCGATGTCTAACTCCCATAATTGTGCCATCATCCACCCAAGCCGTGATTTCCAAGACATCAGGACAGCAGCTACGGTCAATAACTAAGCTATGGTATCGAGTCGCTGTGAAAGGATTGGGTAATCCCCGAAAAACCCCAACCCCAGTATGATGAATCTCTGAGGTTTTGCCATGCATCAATACTGGTGCCGAAACAATTTTCCCGCCAAATACCTGGCCCAAGGCTTGATGACCCAAGCAAACCCCTATAATGGGTAGAGTTGACCCCAAATTGCTGTAGATAGCACCTGATAGGGGCAA
>NZ_JAAHHZ010000573.1:0-3129 GCF_010672005.1 Moorena sp. SIO4A5
TTGGGCATCGTCAACTGCTATGTCAATCACCTTTAATTATACTCTAGCGCTAGTAAAATGTCAATGTCCGTTTTGCGATATTAAATCCCGTTTTATACCGTTTTATAGGGGTTTAATTGCGGGACTAATGAATGCTTCCCCCACCTGCGTTCTCGTGGTGGGGGTGTCCGTCTTGATTACAAGGGTTTATCCCTCGCGACAGGCGGCATTCCCGCCGAACACCCAGGACTTTTGCTGGAGTGCTCCCCCAAGTCGTTTCCGCTATGGGGCTTGTATTAGGAACTTTTACCTAGAGTCTGACGTATATAAACCGACTACACAGGATTTATAGGTTTGTTTTCCCTGGCGTTGAGAGGTCGTGCCTCTAGGTTGCTCAGAATCTTGTTCTGTCCTTTGCCGTACCGCTCAAGCTAGATTAATTATAACACAATTTGTCGTTCCTTGACCCCCACCTGAACGTTCGCGCAGCGTGGCCGTAGGCCAGGTGGGGGAATGCGTCACAAAATCTGTTCAAGATTCATAAAGTGGAAGAAATAAGTCGAATCTCTATCAAAACTAATGCACTTATTAGACCTCTTGCAAAAATATGTTTAGTTACAATAGACCTCTTGCAAAAGTATTTTTATAATAGTGTTCTTGATGCAGTCGCTCATGGGGGAAACCCCCAAGACCGCGCTGCATCGCTTTGCGCCAATTCTTGTCCACTGTTCCCTGTTCCCTGTTCCCTGTTCCCGACTTCTGCCGCGAAGTCTAATGTGTGATAAGACAACTATTTGCGGTGAAAGAATATTGTCTTAATCATCCATTTGTTAAGACACAACCGCTGCTGAAATAATGCCTTGCTCCTCAAGCACTGCAGCAACTCTAAGAATCATTGCTTCATGGTAGGGTGCAGCAATAATTTGTACCCCTAAGGGCATTTGACCAGGACGGTGAATTGGTACCGATAAGACCGGTAAGCCAATGAAGGATAAGGGTTGAGTAAATAATCCTAAGTTTGGACGAACCAACACTTCTTCCCCGGCAATGACCATTTTTTCTTGACCCAGTAGGGGAGCAACACAGGGTGTAGTGGGAGCAAGGATAATATCGACATCTTGGAAGACTTCCCGAATGCGATCGCGAAACCATTGTCGAAACCGTTGCGCTTGAATATACCAAGTCCCTGGAATTAGGGCACCTGCTAAAAAGCGATCGCGTGTAGCTGGATCAAAATCATCGGGACGTTTACGCAAATTGTCCAAATGCAGGTTTGACCCTTCATTAGCTGTAATAATATAAGCTGCTGCTCTGGCTCGCTTGGCTTCTGGGATAGTAACCGAGGCAGTTACATCCAAGCTACTAGCGACTTTAGCGACAGCATCCAAGACTTCTGGTTCTGCCCCTTGAGCAAAATAGCCATCCGCAACTCCAATCCGTAACCCGTCAATCCCCTGGTTAAGCTGGGGGACACAAAGTTCTGGGAGACGATTGGTACAAACTGGATCAGTGGGATCTGCTCCCTGAAGGATATCAAAGATAGTAGCAATATCCCGTACAGAACGAGCAAACGGACCGATATGATCCAAACTAGCAGAAAACAAGAAAACCCCTGCGCGAGACAATCGTCCGTAGGTAGGTTTGAAGCCAAAAGTACCACACAACGCAGCTGGTACCCGGATTGAACCATTGGTATCAGAACCGAGAGTGATTGGTACTAATCCCGCTGCCACTGCTGCTGCCGAGCCGCCAGAGGAACCACCAGCAATGCGAGTGAGATCATGGGGGTTATGAGTTGCACCGTAATGGCTATTTTCCGTTACAAAGCCATAGGCGTACTCATCCATATTTAATGCTCCGACTAGGATAGCACCCGCTTGTTTGAGTTTAGTTACAGCAGTAGCATCACGGGAAGCAGGAGGATTTTCAGCATTAATTTTTGACCCAGCTAATGTTATTAAGCCAGCGATATCATATAAGTTTTTAACCGCAAAAGGAACTCCTGCCAATGGACCGGGATTGTTCCCTTTAGCAATAGCATGATCAATGTGTTCAGCATCGGATAAGGCTTGGTCAGTGGTAACCGTTGTGAAACAGTTAAGGGATTGGTTACGGACAGTTATTTTTTCGAGACAGTTAGTAATGACTGTTTTGGCGGTGACTTGACCTTCTCGAATCGCAGTGGTAATTCCAATGGCATCAGTTGGGTTCACGGTTAGCATCCTAATTTCAACTATTATGATGATTGAGTAACGCTGATCAACCAATAAACTAGATAATTTGATAGTCAAAAATTATCAGCATCCTAAGGTTCAAATACAGGAGCAGCTGCGATATCATCAGGTAAGCTAAATTCTGTGACTAGAGATGCGATCGCATAAATTTTAGCGAAGTTTTTGATAACACCAGGACGGTGTTCGGGCTTAAGGTCTAAATCAATGAGTTGCGCCGTTGCTTCGACATAGGTAGCAGTTTCAAGTTTTTTGGGCATCATTACTAGTTATTCTTTAAGAATTTAGTAGTTAAAATTAATTATAATCTATAAATATAATATAATTTTAAAAGCTGTCGTTATTACTCAAAACTCAACCATCAAAAATCGGCAGTCTCTTCAAAACTATCTTCAAAAAAACAAAGTTAAGTTTTTCGTTACCTTAAGGATATAAAGACACCCGATATGGCTATGACTCAAACGAAAGCCGAAGCGATTATCCGATGGGAAAAACTCCCCGATGAATTTCAATTACCCGATGACCCAGTGGATGATATCTATCATCCCTTATTAGCGGCTATCCTCCGAGAGATTCTGGAATTAGCCGGATTTATCACTAAATCAATGTTGATTGCGTCCAACTTTGGACTCTGTGCCAATGTGGACGGTAAAACAGTAGTCAAAGCACCGGACTGGTTTTATGTACCTTCCGTGTTTCCAGTCTTACCAGGGGTGATTCGCCGGAGCTATACCCCTCACACGGAAGGAGAGTTACCAGCAGTGGTTATGGAGTTCTTATCCGAGAAGGAGCAAGGAGAATATTCCATGAACCCTCGTTACCCCTATGGCAAATGGTACTTTTACGAGCAAATCCTACAAGTACCAATTTATGTGATTTTTGACCCAGCCTCCGGAAGTTTGGAAATGCGATCGCTTAA
>NZ_JAAHHZ010000574.1:0-3126 GCF_010672005.1 Moorena sp. SIO4A5
TTGGGGAGGCAGCGCGGTCTTGGGGGTTCCCCCCATGAGCGACTGCCGTGGTTTCCCCCATGAGCGACTGCATCAAGACAATGAGATGCACTCGAATAGTTTCCTCTTCTCTTCGAGTTTTGGCAACTCCAAAAACTGTTTTTGGAATTGCCATTGATGTACCAGACTTTATTGATATCATACAACCTATTTCAGTTATAAATCTTGGCAATTTTCTCAGATAATTGAGCTGGGGTCATTACCGGATATTCAGGTGGATATACAGATGCAGTTTCTCCAGATGGAGAGAGTGCCTCAAGGCAATTAGGAGGTTCACTTACCTTTCCTTTAAAGGGTTTATCTTTATCTGGAGACCACGCTTTTAGAAGGTTTTTTACATCAGATTTCATCTTCTCTCGTGTTTGATCAGGAACCCAACTTTTTTGTGAAAGTTTTTTGTATACATATTTAACAAAACCAAAGGAATCTTGATACTCTGTTGGAGCAACGATCTTACAGTTCCTTCCAATGGCAGCTTCGTATTCTTCCGATGCTGTATTAAGAATACTAATAATCACCTTTTCAGCAAATTCCGGTGGAAGATTCTTATTATTTTAAAAAAATCTCTCTATAGCTGATTCAATCTTTGCCACTGAGCCCTCAGATTCCTCAAATTGTTCATCTACTTCGTCACTATAAGGGTGATATTTAGCTTTCTCGTATAGAGCTTCCAAATTCTGTTTGAAATCATCAACACCTTCCTCTTTTAATTTATCTTGAATTTCCCCGTAAAGTTCCTCAATAGGATGTTCTAAATGAGATTGTGCTTGCTCTGGGGTTCCCCCGTTTAATAAATCTTTGGCTGCAATCAGATGACCTTGCATTAGACCAAGATTTTTGATATAATCTTCATCTAATAGCTTTTCAGGTTCGGAGTTATAAAAAAGTTCACTAGTTTTAGTAGGAGGATTACTAGGTAAATAGTACCTGATTCCTAGCACCAAAAGGGCAACAACTAAAGTGATCAAAACGTATTTGAGTATATTTTTCATAACGTTTACTGTTATAAAAATTTGTTACTAGGAATAACTGAAAATTGTCCCATGCAACCATTTTCAGCAATTTGGTCTTGATGAGGGTGAAACATATAGTTTCCTGGGAACGAATACGCAAACTCTAAAATATGCCGTTCCGCTGTACCCATAGTAATGACATCGGTTTTGAGAGTTGGCTTTATAGTACAACCGGTTGGATAAACGTTAAACATGTTGGCATGAATATGAAAAGTGACAGCCACATCATACTCAATCATATTCAGTATATATAATCTTATTAACTGATTTTGATAAATAGGAATAGGGTGTTTATTGTAAAAATCAGGTAAGCCATTAAACGCATAAAGTTCATTAGTTTTTATGTCTTCAGTTTTTATGTCTCCGTCAATGTCATAACCTGACATAACTAAAACCATTTCATCGGCAGGAGGGCGTTTTCTGGGAGGATCGATAATGAACATACCATACAGTCCTTTGCTAATGTGGCGAGTAACAGGACTAACATGGCAATGGTAAAGATGAACGCCATAGGGCTTAGCCTCAAATTCATAGACAGTTTCTTTACCTTTGCCTATTGAAGTCACTCCATCCATTTCAGCAGGATGAATACCATGAAAATGAATGCTATAGACATCTCCAAAAAATAAAAAAACTAGATTTGCTTTATGTTATAATGGAAGTTAATTACCAATTTGTTTTTTGAAATGATTCCAATTGTCAGCTATATTAAACGTAATCCAAGGTCAACAAAGAGATTGATAGGATTAAGTGAGAAACACCTTAATAAACTAATTGACAACGCCCAAAAATACCACCATAAAAAAAAGTCAGAAATCGCTCAAACAGAAATTAGATTAATTAAAGCTGGTGGTGGAAGAAAATCTCTCTTAAATACAGAAGAGCAAATAATTTTAACATTATATTATTTACATAATCATCCTACCTTTGAAATCTTAGGAATTCATTTCAATGTGTCGGAATCGACAGCTAACAATGTTTTTCATTATTGGGTCAATATTTTGAGTGAGCTTTTACCTAGTAGCTTGCTAGAGCAAGTAAAAAAAAATACAAGTGACGAGAAATGGGTAAAGGAAATTTTAACAGAATTAGAATTAATTGTAGATAGCTGTGAACAAGATAGAGAAAGACCTCTGGATTACAAAGAACAAAAAAAATATTACTCGGGCAAGAAAAAAAGGCACACCTTTAAAAATCAATTAATTACTACTCCGGATGGTCAAGAAATAGTTGATGTAATAGTAGGATATCCAGGACCTAAAAGTGATATTATTTTATGGCGAGAACAGTCAAAAAATTTAGAAAAAACCCAAAGATATAATGGCGACAAAGCTTACTATGGAGAAGACCGAATAAAAACACCAAAAAAGAAACCAAAAAATCAAGAAATGCCGCCAGAAATAAAAGAAGATAATCAGAAAAAATCTCGCGATCGAATATTTGTAGAACACCTGATAAGAGTGATCAAAACATTTAGAGTTGCCTCGGAGAGATTTCGCCTAAATAGCAAAAATTATTCAAAAGTTATTTTGACAGTTTGCGGTTTAGTAAGACTCCGAATAGGCGCTTTAATTTTAAGTTAGTTTTAACCTAATTTGTTTTCAGACAAATTAGATATTTAGTTTATATTTTTTAGGTTAATTATTATCAAAAAAACTTCATAACTATTATTATTTCGTTGAAAGTTGTCATATTTGTGAATGATCGCAAGCATCTCAAAGCTAGTGATAGAACTGCTTTGCAATTCCTGGAGATGTCTATTCCCGATTCCCGATTCCCGATGCCCTACTCCATAAAAAAATGACTAAAAACTTGATTCCCCAAAGTGAAGCTCCTGCTTCTCCTAAAGAAACGCTACCTACCATGTATGATCTGCCGAGTGAGAATCCGGAGGAACCTGGTTTGCCAGACGAATTTCACGATTTACAACCAGAATTATTAAGTCGTACCTTTCGTTGTCAGTATTACCCTTCTGAGGAAGTATTTATTGGTACAGATTTAAATCTTTACTATGATGTGCGCCATCCTCAATGGTATAAACGCCCGGATTGGTTTTTAGTAGTGGGAGTTCCCC
>NZ_JAAHHZ010000575.1:0-3116 GCF_010672005.1 Moorena sp. SIO4A5
TAGAGCGAATTGTGGCTCGTTCCCTTGGCAGTGATTTGATCAAAATGCCATGGGAAACTGTGGAGCCAGCTCCAGTAAAGGTACCCAAAAAACCGCCAGCTGAGATGATTGCCAGCATCCCTAAGGTGAAGCAACCAAGCAAATCAAAGGTGCTAGCAAAGGCCAACACTACCAATCGACCTGTTATGAAATTAACCTTTAGCTCAGACCTGAGGTTAGTTAATGGTTCATTTTTCGAGATTTCTAATCAACCAGAAGATGATGTCGAGCTAATTGTTGCTGATGCCAACTTAACCGCTCCTGGGAAGTTAGCTATGCTTACCTTCAGGGAATTACTGCCGCCTCATGGTGAACAGCCCAGGGACAATTTTCCTGTTGTGACTGTTGCTACATCAACTATTGCTCAATCTACACCAACACCGTCTCAGGGTCAGTCGTCCTCAGGTCAGTCCACAGACATGGTACCTCTGCCCACCTTTGAGCAACCTACCCAGCCCCTACCATCCCCCCCAGGTCAGCCCACAGACATCCAACCTCTGCCCACCTTTGAGGAACCTATCGAAACCATACCATTCCCCAGTCTTCCTAACCTTACTACTCCTGCACCTCCTGTAGAGTCATTTAGCCCTGTGATTGACCAGAGCTATACCCTTGGTGCAGGAGATGTGATTCTAATTACTATTTTCAGGGTTCCGGAGTTTAGTGGCCAACAACAGGTTGGTGTGGATGGCTCTCTCAAGTTGCCCTTAGTGGGGAAACTGACCGTTGAGGGCATGACCTTAGAAGAAGCAGAATTTGCGATCGCAACTAAATATCAATCAGAATTGCGCTCTCCTGCCATCACTGTTAGTTTACTCCAAGCGCGCCCGTTACAAATCGCTATTTCCGGGGAAATTAAAAAACCAGGCTCCTACGTTTTACCCTTAATCAATAATACCCAGTTTCCCAGTATCGCTCAAGCCGTCCAGCTGGCTGGCGGGATGACCCAATCGGCGGATTTAGAGGCAATCCAAATTCGGCGTACTCAACCTTCTGGTATCACCGATACGATTAGGGTTAATCTCTCACAACTGCTGCAAGCTGGTGATTTAAGTCAAAACCTGATTTTGCGGGATGGGGATGTAATTATGATTCCAACCACCACTGAGGTGGACTTAACCAAAACCGCTCAACTAGCAGCATCTAACCTAGCGAGCACTGACGCCATATCCGATGTGGCGGTGGTGGGGGAAGTCTTTCGACCAGGGGCTTACCGCTTAGGAGGAGGAGAAAATGGCGCTAGTCGCCCCACAGTTAGTCAAGCGATTCAAACTGCTGGCGGGATTAAACCCTCAGCTAACGTGCGGCAAATTCAAGTGCGTCGTCCCACTCGCGATGGCACAGAACAGCTGATTAACGTTAACCTCTGGAAATTATTACAAGAGGGCGACCTTAGTCAAGATTTGGCCTTGCAAAAGGGAGACACAGTGATTATTCCTACTGTCACAGAAATCACTGCCGCAGAAGCTGCTCAAATTGCCTCCACTAACCTTTCTCCAAATGTAATTCGCGTCAATGTTTCTGGAGAAGTGAAACAACCAGGAACAGTGGAAATGCCATCGAATACCACCCTTAATGAAGCGTTGCTTTCGGTGGGGGGATTTAATGAGCGCTCAGAAGAAGTGGTAGAGCTAATTCGTTTCAATCTCGATGGTAGCCTAACCCGACGGGAAATCCAAGTCAATTTAAAGCAAGGACTTAATGACGAAACTAACCCTCTACTATGGAACAACGATATTATCCTTGCTGGTCGCTCCCGTTCCGCCAGAATCACTGATACCCTCTCTAACATTCTCAGTCCGATTCTCCAAATTTTGTCTCCCTTACGTTTGTTGTTCTAATTTAGATATAGCGAGGCAACGGGGAACAGGGAACAGAGAACAGGGAGCAGGGAGCAGGGAGTAGGGAGTAGGGAACATAAATCAGTACTTTAGTTTTTTATTATTTATAGTTTATTTTTTTTTATTAACAGTTCATTAACTTTGAATTATCTAAAATTTTATCATCATGAGGTACATAATATTTTTTATGTTGCCTACTCCCTACTCCCTACTCCCTACTCCCTACTCCCTACTCCCTACTCCCTACTCCCTACTCCCTACTCCCTACTCCCTACTCCCTAAAATCTAATCTATAACCGGTACCAACTAACTCTTATCTAGTCAAATTTTATAGCATCTCCTTAATTAAATTTAAAACAAAACGCAATGATTAATAATTTTTCTCCCTCTCCTCTGCCAGTTGCCAGTAATAACGGTAACTTTCCCCCTTTACCTCAAGGGTCACCATGGTTAGAACCAGACGATAGTGAATGGGATTTAGCCCGCTGGTTTGTAGTGGTGCAACGGCGAGGACTAGTCATTGTCGGGGTAACAGTTGCAGGGATGTCCTACGTCTACCCCACAACTTTGAATGAAGAGCCAATTTACCAAAGCAAATTTCGGATTTTAGTAGAGCCTGTTAATGCAGCAAATGACTTAGACAATTTAACGTCTGTTTTAGGACCACAAAACCTTAAATCTGGTTTAGACTACGAAACCCAAATTCAAGTCCTGCGTAGTCCTGAACTAATGAAACTAGTGGTCGCAGAACTCCAAAAAACCCATCCCGAAATAAGTTATAATTCCCTAATTAAGGATTTAAGCATAACTCGCTTAGGGAAAACTAAGATCTTGGAAATCAGCTACCAAGGCAAAGATCCGGATCTTATTCTGACTATTTTAAACCAATTAGCCAACGTATACCTAGAGTACTCCCTGGCGGAACGCCAGACTAATTTAAAGCTAGGGATTCAATTCATTGAAAACCAGTTACCATCTCGACAAGCCAGGGTAAATCAACTGCAAAACCAATTACAAGTCTTTAGAGAGCGATATCAGTTTACTGACCCCGAAAGCCAAGCTCAACTAATTGCTTCTCAAATGACCACCTTGAAACAGCAAAACTTAGCTCTTGAACAAGAATTAGTTCAAGCCCGTTCCTATCTTGGTTCTCTACAAGACGAAACGGGAGCGCTGGCGGCTCTTGGTGACGCTCCACTCTATCAGCAAATCATTGGTCAGTTAAGAAGTGTAGAA
>NZ_JAAHHZ010000576.1:0-3114 GCF_010672005.1 Moorena sp. SIO4A5
CCCCAATCCCATTTTGGTGGCACTGGTCGATAAAATACATCAAGTCTTGTGGGCTACCATAGCGCGAGGTACAGGCATAGTAACCAGTAACCTGATAGCCCCAAGAGCCATCAAAGGGATGCTCTGCCAGGGGTAAGATTTCGATATGGGTGAAGCCCAATTGCTTGATATAAGGAATTAATTTTTGGGCTAGTTCTCGGTAAGTCAGGAAACGGGCTCCTGGTTTGAGGTCTGAAACGGTTACCACGGTTAGGGTTTCACCATTTGCTCCCTGAGGAAGTTTAGCTGAAGAACCATGAAGCCAAGAGCCCAGATGTAGCTCATAGACAGAAATCGGTTGCCTCAAGGGGTCAGTGTGACGCCGATGCTCCATCCAGTGGTGATCATGCCACTGATAGTCATCCAAGTTGGTAACAATCGAAGCAGTTTTCGGTCTGACCTCTTGTTGGAAACCATAGGGGTCAGATTTCTCGTAGATATGACCTTCGGAATTTTTAATCTCGTACTTGTAGGATTCTCCCACTCCCAGTTCAGGAATAAAGAGTTCCCAGATACCAGTGGCCCCTTTGCGCATCTGATGTTGACGCCCATCCCAATCATTAAAATCCCCGATCACTGAAACATTACGAGCATTAGGTGCCCAAACGGCAAAATAGACTCCCTCAACCCCATCAATTTCTGTAGGATGAGCCCCCAGTTTCTGGTAGATGCGGTGATGATTCCCTTCTGCAAATAGGTGCAAATCAAACTCGGTTAGTTTGGCAGAACGGAAGTGATAGGGGTCATAGCTAACCCATTCGCGTCCGCCTTTTTTAATGCGCAGTTGGTAATTAGCCAGCCGAGGTGTTTCAATTTCCACCTCAAAAAAGTGAGGATGGTGTACCGATTGCATTGGGTAAGACTTCCTTTCCGTTGGCAGAACTACCCATGCTGCTTCTGCATTTGGTAGATAAGCCCGCACCACCCAACTAACCTTACCATCCTGCTCAAATTTATGGGAACCAAGCACCTCAAAGGGGTTATGATGTTGGTTTCCTACGATCTGGTCAATTTGTTCGGGATTAATTCTTGAATACATTCAGGGTAAACAGGTCTGGGAGTATCACCGTTAGAACGGAAGGATTGTCCGAAACAAATCGCTCAGTTGCAACAGAAAAATCAATTCTCGAATCTGGGGGTCAAGGCCAGGGCTGGTTGAGCGTTGTGCTATGGCATCTTGCAGTTGGGCGTATTCAGCGGGATTCATTGGCTTGCCATCAAGAGGCGATCGCGCTTCAATAATAATCTCAGTTCTCAACACCTCTTCTGGTAGATCTTCCGGAGGTGGTAAACACCAACCTGGTCTAGCTACAAGTATAGCGATAGTTAATTCTAGGCCAATTCCTAACAATTTCAACAATTTAGCCATCACCAACAAGATTGATTACTTAAATTGAGTCGTTAATCAAATCCTATGTGACGTACTCCCGACGTTGCCCTAACGGGACAACGCGGGCTTCTTGCCAACACCAGGTATCCCTATCGGGCTTTGCCCGACGCTACGCGAACGGTTACTCGGCAAGCTTTACTGCTGACGGGACGCCCCACCGCCAAATTCAATATGTTTATTGCCGCATTCACATCACGATCCGCTGTAAACCCACAGTGAGGACAAGAATGGATGCGGTCTTTTAATTTTTTAGGGACTTTCGTTCCACAATTGGAACAGTTTTGGCTGGTATTTCTGGGATTCACTGCCTTCGTGATTAGTCCAGCATTTATGGCTTTGACTGATAAGATAGACAGAAATTGACCCCAACCAGCATCTAATATAGATTTAGCTAATTTAGTTTTCGCTAAACCTTTAATGTTCAACTTTTCATGAGCTACTAAATCATGATTGTTTAGTAATCCCTTTGCTGTTTTAAAATGAAAGTCTTTCCGAGTGTCAGCAACTCTTTTATGGGCTTTGCCTAATTTGCTAACAGCCTTTTTCCTGTTGTTACTACCTTTTTTAGACCGACTAACAACTTTTTGGATCTTCTTTAGCCGTTTTTGAGCCTTTCGATAGTATTGGGGTATTGGTACCTCTGAACCATCAGACTTAACAAGAAAAGACTTGAGACCCATATCTATCCCAATGGGATTTTCAACGCTATCTACTGGGATAACCTCTGGAACACTATCATCTTGGATTGACAACGTAACATAGTAGCCATCAGCCTTTCGGGTTATGGTAGCTGTTTTGATTTTGAATCCTTCTGGGATAGGTCGGTGATAAATCATCTTGACTTTGCCAAATTTTGGAAGAGTCAAGATGTTGCCATTTATAGGATTCTTGGATAGAGAAGGAAAAGTAAACGACTTGTATCTATTTTTACTTTTAAATCGAGGTCTTCCGCTCTTTTTCCCATTACTATCTCCCTTAAGAAACCGCTTAAAAGCCAGATCTACTCTCTTTACGCAATCCTGTAATACGTGAGCGTGAATATAACTATACCAAGGTCTATCTTTCTTTAGCTGAGGTAGAGTTTTCTTCTGGGAAAAGTAGTCAGGGTTATTTCTTAGATCTGGTAAATGACAAACAAGGGGACAAGAATTAATAGGACAGCGATTCTGCTCAAACCAATTAAACCTGTCTGCCAACAAATAGTTGTACTGATGACGCAACATGTCCAGCCATTTCTCTACTTTTGCAATTTGCGACTTTGCTAGTCTTAATCGGTATTGATATGCATATCTCATTTTTGTCCTCTTGCTTATCGACCTATTGTTAGTCTAACATTTGGGGATCCATATGACAATCCAAAATACCGAAAAGATGAAAGATAAAAAGTTGATAGTCAGAGTAACTGAATTTGAAAAACGACAATTAAAACAGGAGGCCGATAAGAGAGGGATGACCCCCTCTGAGTTGATTAGAAGCTTGATAGCTCGTTTCCCTATCCCCCAGGATTCCTAATTGGTGACTCCGTTTCACTCCATCACCGGGCTATCCTTCCTAGAGACGAAACCTGATTGTTAGTGGAGCCTTAATCATAAAGTTTTCACCAAAGGTGCGCTTTCCTTGTCTTGATGCAATAGCGAGTGGGGGGAACCCCCAAGACCGCGCTGCATCGCTAGGCGAATTAAATA
>NZ_JAAHHZ010000577.1:0-3109 GCF_010672005.1 Moorena sp. SIO4A5
CCTGTACTTACATCGGTATTGCGGTCAAATGGAACAAAAAGGTAATGGGTTCCCTGTGTGTTTTGTATCAGCAGCAGGTAGAACCAAGTACAGAAGACAAACAACTGCTGAACCTGATTGCCAGTGCTATTGGTGTAGAAGAACAACGAAAACAGGCTCAGCAGGAACTTCAGGATAGTAAAGAGCGATTTGCCTTAGCTGTAGAAGGAGTCAACGACGGGATTTGGGATTGCAATCTCCAAACTGGTGAAATGTATTTATCCCCTCGTTGGAAGAGTATGTTGGGGTATAAAGATGATGAAATTACCAATACCTTTGAATCCTGGACACAGATTATTCACCCAGATGACCTAGAGCAAACCTTACTCAGTTTTAATAATTACCTAGAGGGCAAGCTTTTTCAGTATCAAGAAGAGTTCCGTGCTTTACACAAAGATGGCACCTACCGTTGGCTGCTGACTCGTGGAGCGGCGCTGTGGGATAAAACAGGTAAGCCTTATCGCATAGCAGGTTCTCACACCGATATTTCAGAGCGTAAAAAAGCAGAAGAAGCTCTCAAAAGTCAGTTAACAGCTCTCGAAGCAGCTACTGATGGCATAGCATTAGTTAATCCAGCAGGTGAATACTTTTACCTCAATCAGACTCACCTGGAATTGTTTGGCTACACTAAACCGGATCAACTGGTGGGTCGGCAATGGCATATGATTTATCCGCCAGAAGAAATTGAGCGTATTGAGAAGTCAGTTTTTCCCCAATTGTTTAAAACAGGAAAATGGAGTGGAGAAGCTACAGCTGTGCGCAAGGATGGTAGCACATTTGCTGAGGAATTTTCTCTAACATTACTTGAGGATGGTGGTTTAATCCGTGTCTGTCGAGATATTACAGAGCGTAAAAATGCTGAAGAGCAGATGCGGCAAAATCATCAAAGACTGGCTCTGGCTAATGCCCAGTTAGAACGGGCTACTCGTCTCAAAGACGAGTTTCTGGCTAGCATGAGTCATGAATTACGTACTCCCCTCAACGCCATTCTTGGTTTATCAGAAGCTTTGCAAGAGGAAGTGTATGGTTCAATTACAGATAGGCAGCGTAAGTCTCTCAGCACAATTCAGGGCAGTGGTCAACATTTGCTAGAACTAATCAATGATCTGCTTGACCTTGCCAAAATTGAATCTGGGAAGATGGAACTCCACATCGGTGCTGTTTCCCTCCAAAAACTCTGCAATTCCAGCTTGATGTTTGTTAGAAACCAAGCCCATCACAAAAATATTAAGCTGACTTCTCAGATAACTGAGAGACTATGGGAAATAGAAGTGGATGAGCGACGTATCCGACAAGTCCTAATCAATTTGCTCAGTAATGCTGTGAAGTTTACCCCAACCGGAGGAAGCGTTATTTTAAAAGCTGAGGAAGATTTATTCAGAAATACTATTTGTTTTAGTGTCATTGATACTGGTATTGGCATTGCTCAAGAAAATATGCGTAAGTTATTCCAATCCTTCGTCCAAATTGACAGCCGTCTGTCCCGTCGCTACGCCGGTACAGGATTGGGTTTGGCTTTGGTGCAACGAACCATAGAAATTCACGGGGGTAGGGTAGATGTCGAGAGTGAAGTGGGTCAAGGTAGTTGCTTCACAGTAACTCTGCCGATCAAACAAAGCGGTCAGGCAAACGGAGAATACCACAGTGATTTGGAACAGCTAAGCCAATTTACTCAATCTGGCATCTCCAATCCCCAAGTGCTGATCATCGAAGACTCTATTACTGCAGCTGAAGTGATTTCTCGCTATATCAGGGAAATAGGGCTACAAACCTTGACTTACCCTGAAGGAGAAGGTGCTCTCGAGCAGGTTATACAGGTCAACCCAGGGGTGATTATCCTAGATTTGCAATTGCCGAAGGTGTCTGGCTGGAAGGTTTTGGCTCAGCTAAAAGCTCATCCCCAAACCGAACACATCCCAGTGATTATTCTTTCTGTAGTGGATGAGCGATCGCAAGCTTTGGAGATGGGTGCGTCTGAATATCTGGTTAAACCAGTTTCCCGTAAACTGTTGCGCTCAACAATTAGCAAAATTTTGGGTCCTTTAGAAACACGAGAGTCACCTAACCATACGGAAACTGCTCTGGTGGTTATGTCTCAAACAGCTCCAGAGTCACCGTTAATTTTAATTGCAGAAGATAATGAGACTAACATTAAGACGATTTGGGATTACTTGCTAAACAAAGGCTATCGGTTGATATTAGCCAAGAATGGCTGGGAAGCGATTAGCCAGGCTAAAGAGTACCACCCACAGCTGATTATGATGGATATTCAGATGCCAGATATGGACGGTATTGAAGCGATTAAGCGAATTCGAGACAATCAGGAAACGAGGGTTATTCCCATTATTGCCGTAACAGCACTGGCGATGCCAGGAGATAAGGAGAAATGCCTAGGGGCTGGCGCGGACGAATACATCTCTAAACCAGTGAGTCTTAAGAACTTAGTCAGTACTATTCAAAAGTATGTTCATGTAGAGGTTAAGGATTTGCAATTAGTTAGTAATTAGTTATTCGTGATTAGCGTGATTAATCATTAAGTTATCAGTTCCAAGTAGGTTTAAACCTACTAATTAATGGTATATAAATTAATGGTATATAAATTAGTTCACGGGGTTACAAGCCAATTGAAAATCTTACAGGGGTTAGGTTTTAGGGGTTAGGTGTTAGGGAACATTGTCATGGGGTATGGATTGATTAAAACTATCATTGACGAAGTCTTGTGAAAATTGCTTCAACTGCTGGGAAATACAACAACACGAGTCGCTGTAATTTCCCCAACACCTAACACCGTGCCACCTAACACCTGCCTAGGTTTGAGCTTTGTTGTCACCCCGTGAGATAAATTAGTTTCAACCAAAATAAATCCTAAACATCTGTATTTAATATGATCAACTATTCAAGCGCATAAAGGGTGTTATTGATGAATAGTCAAAACTCTATACTATACGCTTTGACCAATTCCGCTTTGGTCCACGAGTGCCAGGCGTTACCACTGGCATGCCATCAAACAGAGGAATCACCCAAGTTCTACCCACCTTATACGCTCCTTTGACTCTGCCCTTGCCCAGAA
>NZ_JAAHHZ010000578.1:0-3108 GCF_010672005.1 Moorena sp. SIO4A5
TTCGCGAAGCGTGCGCGTAGCGCACAGCATGCCCTTGACATTTAAGTTCTCGACTACTACCACTTGATTTTGATCTACTATCTTTCTAGATAGCTTGTGCAGATAGTCTTGGCGGACATTTCCAATCCGTTCGTATACCTTAGCTACAATTTTGCGCGCTTTTTTGCAACCATTGCTGCCCTTCTTTTTACGGGCTGCGATACGTTGTTTTTTAGCTAATTTCTTTTCGTATTTAGCTAAGTGTTTGGGATTGCCAAATTTAGAATTATTCTCGCCATCGTAGGTAATCGCAAAATCCTTGATGCCCAAGTCAATGCCAATCACGTTCCCTTCTTGAGATACTTTAACCTCTGTTGATTCGTATTCCACTAGAATAGAAGCGTAATACTTGCCAGAAGGGTCAAAGCTTACTGTTACAGTCTTAATTTCCCCTTCTAATGGTCGATGAATTACAGCTTTAACAACTCCTAATTTTCCTGGGAACTTTAGGCTATTGCCCACCTGTTTTACATTTTGGGGATACTGGATTGACTGGCGATGATGATATGACTTGAATCTAGGGTATTTTGCTCTTCCTTGGCCTATTGGCCACGCTACGCGAACAAAAAAGTTCTGATAGGCACGACTAAGATTCAAGCTCACAGATTGTAAAACCTGAGAGTAGCATTCTTTTAGCCATTCAGTCTCTTTTTCTTTTTTGAGTTTTGGCAACATAGAGTTGAGTGCAGATTGCTTCAGTCCTTTTCCCGTTTCTTTGTAGGTTTCTATACATTGATTCAATGCATAATTCCACCACCAGCGAGCACATCCAAAGTGCTGAGCTAGTATCATTACTTGTTCTTTTGTGGGATAGATTCTGACTTTGACGGCTTTATGTTTCATTGCACTCAACCCTGTTATCGACCTTACTTACTATTATGTAGAGTTCACAGTAAGGTGTCAAGGTGTTGCCTCAAATTCCTGGCTCGCTATCTATCCCCAACCTCCTTGGCCGTAGGCCACGCTACGCGAACGTAGAGGTTGGGGAATTCCGCGAGTTTTTGTTAAAGAATCCCACGACTAAAATGCGTGGGATTTGAGGTCATTAATCATTAGTATTTTGTTAATTGTTAATTGTTAATGGCTAATTGTTAATTGACCATGGACAATTAACCATATCCTAGTATTCAATGACCAATGACTAATGACTAATCACCAATGACTTAGGAGGTCAGTTGTCAGCCGCCAGCTGTCAGCTGACAGCTGACGTAACAGAGATTAAACGAATGCTTACCTGTTTTATTCAAAAGCTGTTCAGTGTAGCTTGCCCTATGCCCATAAGCTGAACGCGCATGCGTGCGCGTAGCGCATTAGCTGATAGCTGATAGCTTACCTTAGGACTTAGGAGACATTGCTTGAATAATGTAATCGAAGAAGGGACCTGTCAGCTCAGCATCCTCATCGGTTAGGATTCCCAAAGATGCCTCTTTTAAGCAATTCATGGCTTCTGACATCCCTGCCATTGGCACACCTAGGGCATTATACATTTCTCTTGCCCCGATGATACCAATGTCTTCAATAGGTTTCTGATCACCAGCAAGCACACCATAGGTGACCAAGCGCAAGTACCAACCATAGTCCCGTAAACACTGATTGCGTTCACGCTGACCATAGGCATTCCCTCCTGGTGCTATGAAGTCAGGGCGTTTCTGCCATAGCTGACTGCTGGCTTTTTGTACAATCTTTTTTTCATTTTCCGACAGGGTGGCAACAATGCGCAATCGCTGCTCACCGGTTTGCAAAAAATCATTGATACTTTTGAGTTCACCAGAGCTGAGGTATCTCAGCTCGTCATCGGCATTGAGAATGACTTGACTAACTACACTCATGTTATTAGTTTATGGAGTTTTTTATTGAGTTACTCAGGCAATTCATCCCGAGCTAAATTACAGATTTTAGCTCGGGACTTGTTGCCAGAACTGTTAATTAGTAGTTTACCGACTTGGGGTGACACAACGGAAGGGCATTGGGCATAAGATCAACAAATAGAGCAAAACCGATGCATGTTTGCTGCCATCGATATTCTCTTTCCCCTCTTACCAGATCCTTCACATCCCCTCGAACCATCCGTTGCCCCCTCTTGGCATCTGTAGCTCGTATTAAAACAAAACTATCAGGATTTACGCAAAACTGCTCACCAAAGGCTATAAGTACTAAGGTACCTTAATAATGCACTGTACAGGTAGCGAGGGGTGCGCCGACCTGAGGGGATTTCTACCATGAGCGACTGAATCCGATCTCTGTACTCTCTACTCCCTACTCCCTACTCCCTACTCCCTATTCCCTGTGCTATATGATGCCAATGATGATAACTAATGAGCCCAGCCCTGAGTGTTGGCAACAAGGTCAACTGATTGAGGTCATGATTACAGACCTCAGTGATAGTGGTGATGGCGTTGGACGGCTAGGAAATCGGGTGGTTTTTGTTCCGGATACTGTCACAGGGGATAAAGCTTTGGTGCGCCTGATTAGGGTCAAACCTAACTATGCCAATGGTAAGTTACACCAACTGTTGGTGGAATCTCCTAATCGTGTTCATCCCAGATGTATCGTGGCGGATAAGTGTGGTGGTTGCCAATGGCAGCATGTGAGCTGGGACTATCAGCAGTTGGCGAAGCAAAATCAGGTGATTCAAGCCCTCAAACGCATTGGTGGATTTAGCGAACCCGCCGTAGCACCAATCTTAACCACAGATTCTTCCTTGGGCTATCGAAACAAAGCTACCTATCCCCTTAAACGCTCAGCAACAGGTTCAGTTCAAGCGGGTTACTACCAAAAAGGTAGCCACCAGCTGATTAATCTTAATCAATGCCCCGTACAAGACCAGCGATTGAATCCTCTGCTAGCGGAAATAAAGCAGGATATTCAGCAGTTGGGGTGGTCGATTTACAACGAAAGCCGCCACCAAGGACGATTGCGTCACCTTTCGTTACAAATTGGAAAACGGACTGGCGAGATGTTGCTGACCTTGGTCACAACGGATCTGAATTTAAAAGACTTGGATGTCCAAGGGCAAACTTGGCTAAATCGTTATCCCCAACTGGTTGGTGTTTGTGTGAATCATAACCC
>NZ_JAAHHZ010000579.1:0-3101 GCF_010672005.1 Moorena sp. SIO4A5
CGTTTAGCATCAGCAGTTACTGAAGATTTCTCTAACGCTACCGATGTCGCTGACTATTTAGCCTCAAAAGGGGTTCCGTTTCGGGAAGCCTACAATCTGGTGGGTAAGGTGGTCAGAGGTTGTTTGGCATCTGGGAAGTTACTGAAGGATTTGAGCCTCGAACAGTGGCAAGAGTTGCATCCAGCCTTTGCAGAGGATATTTATCAAGCCATTGCCCCTACTCAAGTCGTCGCTCGTCGGAATAGTTATGGTGGCACTGGTTTTGACCAGGTTAGGCGAGGGATTGAGGATGCATGCGATCGCCTAAATTCAAATCATGATTGATCGCTAATTTATCTCTAATATTAGATCTTCTCAATCGCGTAGCGTGACCGTAGGTCAGTCTTGCTTGCGCCATTCTTGCGCCAGTACAAAAATACTTAATAATAGGGAAGTTAGGAGCGGGAAACTTCGGATCAGAACTAAAGATGTTTAGTTAGTTTTTGGATTAAAACATACTTTTACTTTTGTTTATTCCAATAACATAAACTTGACTTATCCTGACTCGAAGCTCCTGACTAGATACTCCTAAATTTTCTACATTGACAGCAGTAGTTAATCAACTAGGGTAGTTACTTATGGGAATATCAGGAATCAGCTGATAACTGACTCATTACATCGCACCAGTACCACCTTGGTAATTATTATCCTCATTATTTTCTGCTGTTGTTTCCTCCGACTTAGGAGGTTTAGTACCGTACCGTCTATTTTTGGAAAAACGGCCCGTATTACGCTTGGATTTCCGAAACTTACGGGCGTAAGCTTGATTCCGCTGCGCCTTTTCCTTTTTTAGATTGCGGCGCTTTGCCATGTTTACCTCATTGATAAAAAAACAAAAACACTATCAAACCCAAGTCTTACCATAAATTCAGCTTGGTTTATTTAAGTTACCCATGTCACCCACGGGAAAGGAAAATGGTTAGTTTTCCAAACCAGACTTCTTGATTGTCCTCGAAGCCTAGTGTTTCTAGAATCCACTGCGACTACGATTTCCGCGATTGTTGTCGTTGTCGTTATTTTTTGGTCTAGCTTTACGGACGCGCATAGAACGTCCCATCCATTCTGCACCATCTAGCTCAGCAATGGCCGAATCTTCCTCATCCGTTGTCCCCATATCAACGAAAGCGAATCCACGCCCTTGACCTGTTTCCCTATCTTTAGGAACTGCTACTTTTGATACTGTACCATACTCCTGAAATACTTCCTGTAAGTTTTCAGAGGTAACCTGATAATCTAGGTTGCCAATGTATATAGTCATTTAGAGTTGTCCATCTGATCGAAAATGTTCAGATGAAGGTCGGTGAGAGGGCGAAGCACTGGTGCATATCTACCCAGGTTATGACATTGATGCAGCGCGGTCAAAGCAGGACACCCCATGAGCGACTACCGGTGCGGTCAAAGGAGGCCACCCCATTAGCGCTTTGCATCAAGACAGAGATTTAACCAGAAGTGATTCGCCTGTGAACCGGTCAGGTATTCCTTAGGCTCCTAGCTGTTAACTACTCAGACGTTCAACGTTGAATTGCATCACAATGGACTTTTCAATCACTGACGTTACCGAACTTGCATCCATAATGTCTATCATAGCAGTCAGTAAAAGCAACACACACACTCAACAGCCCTATCATCACATGAGAAGATTATGGCAATTTGTCCAAACCGTTATCGGGATTATATTTCGACATCCTATTACCGGTACGAGCATCATTCCACTCTTGCCGGATGGGCGAATTGTGCTAGTTCGACGTCGTGACAATGGTAAGTGGGCTCTACCAGGAGGGATAGTTAACTGGGGTCAAGATATTCCAACGACTATCGAACGGGAATTATTTGAGGAAACTGGACTGGAGTTGCTCAAGATTCGCCAGTTATTTGGGGTTTACTCAGCACCAGGAAGAGATCCCAGAGTTCATTCTATCTGTATTCTGGTAGAAGCTGATGTCACCGGAACCATGGAGGTACAGGACGTATTGGAAATTAGTGAAGTCAAGGCGTTTGAACCGGAAGCTATCCCTAAGGGAAACCTCAGCCATGACCATGACCGTCAGTTACAGGACTATTTTGAGGGTAATATCACCGTTGCTTAATTCCCCACAAAAGTCACCGCAGCAACTAACTACCAACCACTGACAATATTCCCCAAAAGATTAAGTAAGGATCAACAATAATCTGAGCCGCTATTGCAGGAAATTGGGATTGGAAATAAGTAACTAACTGCTCAGAGTCGCCGCCAGTCATAGCAATCGGACTGTTGGGAAACTCCCTTTGCCAATCCTCAATAAAATCCCGGATACTAGCCAATACTGTATAGACAACACCACTTGCTATTGCCTCTGATGTCTCCAGAGACCAACGCTTTGGTAACTGAGCTGGTAGTTCAATGGCCGGTAATGCTCCAGTTTTTTGTGCTAGAGACTGTAACTGTAATCCCAATCCTGGCAAGATAGCTCCTCCGATTAGCTGTAGGTTTTGGTTAACCCCAGTAAAGGTTAGAGCAGTACCAGCATCAATAACTAAAACTGGATAACTATACCTATGACCAGCACCAAATACGGCCAAGGCGCGGTCAATGCCTAGGGTGGGATATAGTCCGGAAAGGGGTAAATCTTCCAGGGTCAATATTGTAGTATCGGAATAGTTTTGCCAAAGTGCTGTTTGGGCAGGTACTACTGAAGCGATGTAAAGGGGTAATGGATTGGATGGGTCTAATCTCTGAGCTGCTAACTGGGGTGGGAAAATTTCCGCTGACATTACATTAGACCTCCAGTTCTTGATTAACTGCGCTACAGCTGCTGGGGTTAGATGGTTGGTATCCCAGGCTTTTTTCAGGGTGTTATCCACAAACCAAGCCCAATGTAGCCGAGAATTGCCAATCACTAATCCTAAAAAGCTGTTTGCCTTAGTTGTCATATAGCAGTTATCAATTCGGTGAGGCACAAATTACTGGGTTAATGGGAGTCGGGAGTCGGGAGTCGGGGAAATAAATTTGCCTTTTGCCTTTTTCTTTGCCTAATCGATTCTAGATTTCTTTTTTTGGGAAGACTAGTCACAGTGGGAAAAAA
>NZ_JAAHHZ010000058.1:0-42611 GCF_010672005.1 Moorena sp. SIO4A5
AGGGATTCCCCTGTTCCTTTGACCATTAGTCCTTCTCAGTTTTCCCATCTACAGCAGATTATCCCTGGAAACCGCCACCTACAGTAGACCTCTTGCATCAATGGTGCCAAGCCCCGATTATCCCCTGCCCAGACTTGGGGAGCTAGGGGGGCAAAAGGATGATTGATGCAATAAGTCTAGTGATAGAGTTTACGATCCAGGATGTTTTCGGTTATCGTAACAAAAATTAATCATGTCTGGTAGTACCCGAAAGTCAAGGGAATAGGGAACTTCAGCTCGGGTAACCGGGAACATTAATCTACTCTGTCAGCAGAATCCCCGCGTCTAATGACCGGGGAGTATCAACTAAGATTCCCGTTCGGCCAACTCCATCCAACGCTCAGTTGCTGTATCAATTTCTTGAGTCAACGCCTCTAAGGTCTGATAAAGTTTCTGGACTTCACTGGTATTTTTGGGAGGGGATTGATATAGGGTTTTCTCCAACTCAGCTTTCTGAGCTTCCAGTTGGGGAATCTGACTTTCGAGTTTCTCGAATTCCCGCCTTTCCCAATTAGACAGCCGACGGGGTTTGTTATTACTGGATGATTTTTTTGTGGAGGCCTCGACCTTAGAGGATTCAGGCTTTTTACTTTGAGTCTGAGCCATCTGTTGGGCTAGTTTTGCCTCTTCTTCTCGCTTTTTATCGATATAAAGGGAATAATTACCAGGATACTGACGTATGTTACCCTCAGATTCAAAGGCAAAGATTTTATCGACGGTGCGGTCTAGGAAATAGCGGTCGTGGGAGACAATAATCACACAACCATTAAACCCTTCTAGATACTCCTCCAGTACAGCTAGAGTTTGTACATCTAAATCATTGGTGGGCTCGTCAAGAATAAGTACATTGGGAGAACTCATCAGTACTTGTAACAGAAACAAGCGACGTTTCTCTCCTCCGGAAAGCTTATGAATTGGTGCATACTGTTGGTTGGGAGGAAATAAGAAACGCTCCAGCATCTGTGAGGCAGTAATTAATGTACCATCAGCGGTTGTGACATACTCTGCTACGTCTTTTAGGTAATCAATTACTCGCTGATTTTGATTAAGAGCTTCGAGCAAATCTTCTGAATGCTGGTCAAAGTAACCGATATAAATGGTAGACCCAATTTCAACGTTACCAGAATCGGGCTGAATGCGTGCAGTAATAATATCCATTAGGGTAGATTTCCCTACCCCATTCCCACCTATGATGCCAACTCGGTCATCGGGACTAAATTCGTAGGTAAAATCTTTGACCATAATTCTACCGTCATAGCCTTTAGAAACATTGTCTAACTCAATTACTTTCTTGCCAATTCGACGACCAGGGGTAGAAATTTCTACTTTACCCTGAGCTTGTTTAAACTCTTTGGCTTGCATGTCGTGAATACGGTCAATTCGAGCTTTTTGCTTGGTACTGCGAGCCTTTGGACCCCGTTTGAGCCATTCTAACTCTCGGCGCAATACCCCTTGATGTTTCCGTTGAGTACTGATGGCTGATTCTTCAGCTAAGGCTTTTTTCTCTAAATAGTAGGAATAGTTGCCAGAGTAAGTATACAGGTCTCCCCGGTCAATTTCGATAATGCGGTTGGTGACCTGGTCTAGAAAATAGCGGTCGTGAGTAATCAGTAATATTGCTCCACGATAACTATTTAGGTAACTCTGTAACCACTCTACGGACATAGCATCGAGATGGTTTGTGGGCTCATCCATTAACAATACTTCTGGTTCCGCTAGCAAGGCGGCTGCTAATGCAATCCGTTTACGATAGCCACCAGACAACTGACCAATGGGAGCATCAAAATCAACTATTCCTAATTTACTTAGAATAATTTTTGCTTTTGTTTCCAGTTCCCAAGCTCCTGTGGCATCCATCTGCTGGGTTACACTTGAGAGCTGTGCTAGCAGTTGGTTATCCTCGGGATTGTGAGCCAATTTCTGGGAAAGTTCTTCATACTCACGAATCAGAGTCATCTGCTGACCACTATCAGCAAATACTTGCTCTAAAACGGTGTTATTGTCATCTAAGTCTGGTTGTTGGGGTAAGTAAACAATTTTAGTTTTGGGATTAATGGAGAGTTGACCAGCATCAATGGGCTCAAGACCAGCAATTATTTTTAATAGGGTGGATTTACCTGAACCATTAGTGCCAATTAGACCAACTTTATCCATAGGATCTAGACTAAAGCTAGCTTCTTTCAGGATTTCTTTAATCCCAAAGTCTTTGCGAACGGATTGTAGGGTGAAAATACTCATGGAAACTTTATAGGAAAGGGAATAGGGAGTAGAGAGTAGGAAGTAGGGAGTAGGGAATAGGGAGTAGGGAGTAGGGAACAGAAATATGTCTTATATCAAGTCTGGTTGAATACCATAATTAAGGGGCGGGGGCGCGGGGAGATGGGGAGATGGGGAGATGGGGAGATGGGGAGATGGGCGAGGTTTTTATTAAGGGTAATTATCCTGACATGATATTAAGCTTTACTTCGATTGCTATCAATTTATTTTTAAAAAACCCGTTTTCTATATAGAAAACGGGTTTTTGTAGTTGTAATTTAACTACTAATACTCAACTGCAAACTATCAAACGTCTCACTAGTAACTAGCATTAAATTAAAGAGTTTTTGATAATTTTATTGACATTTTGATGCTATTGAGGTACGTTGTTTAGGTCAAAGATAAAGGGAACACTGCTATTCCTATCACCACCAATAACGAGAACTTTAGGCATCTGAGCCCCACCTTCTCGCCAAGCTGCGATCGCTTCTTTCTGGAGCACCAGTTCACCCCCTTGAGCTTTGAGGGTTTCGGCCAAAAGTCGTTGAGCTTCTGCTTTACCCTGAGCGCGATTAATTTCTGCTTGAGCTTCTTGCTCAGCCTGCTGTGCTATATAGACAGCTCGTTGGGCTTGTTGTTCAGCTACCTGTTTTTCTTCAACTGCCTTGGCAAATTCCCTAGAAAAATTCAGGTCAATGACACTAGTATCCAATACTTGGACATCATACTTGGCTAACCTTTCGCCCAAAGCCTTATCAAAATCTTCCTTTAACTGACTCCGTTGGGTAATCGATTCTTCAGCAGTACGAAGTGCGGCAGCAATTTTAAATGACTCTTGAGTCTGAGGGGCAATAATTGTCGCCACTAGATTCTGTAGAGTTCCTTGTTTTCGTCTGATACTAACCACCTGATTGGGATCGAGGCGGAAGTTGATGGCAAATCGAGCGGTCAAATCCTGAAGATCTTTAGTGGAACTCTGGGCTGGGACTTCAAACTTCTGTACGGTGACATCATACACATCGACTATAGAGACGAAGGGCAGTTTGAAGTGGAGACCCTCAAGCAGAGCGCCATCTCTAGCTTTACCCAAAATACTAAGGACTCCAGCCTGACCGGGATTGATAATTACAAAACAATTAAAGGTGAGGAGAATAACTAATGCTGCGATAATCCCCCCCACTAAAGATTGCCAATTTTGTGGATTTTGGTTCCTCAAGTTTTAATCTCCTTTTAAATTATCCCCCGGATGAATCACAGGGGAATTAAGCCCTGATGTTACCAGATCGGGCATTTGCCACGTCTCGTAACCCTTATGGGATCATATCTTCAGCATACTAGAAAAGTTCGTCTATCAGCTATCAGCTATAGCAAAGGGAACAGGGAACAGCGGATCTGGGAACAGGGAGTAGGGAGTAGGGAGTAGGGAGTAGGGAACAAAATTCTCAGCAATTCCTACACGGATTGCTATATTAGCTATCAGCTTATGGGCTACGCCCACGCTACACCGAACAGCTTATGGGTCACACAGGCTAGAAGCCTGTGCCACGCTAGTTGAGGTGCCACGCTAGTTGAGGTGCCACGCTAGTTGAGGTGCCAAAGGCCAACGGCTGACCGCTGACCACTGACCACTGAGGGCTGACCACTGATAGCTGACCGCTGACCGCTGACCACTGACGGCTGATCTCAAAACCCTATATCTTCCCTAGCTAATTGGGCTGCTAAAAATACTTCTTGATCGGACTTTTGTTGCCAATCTAGCTCCCCAATTTCCTGATAAAATTGTTGATCGTAAGCACGAGTCTTGACTACCACTGGCATTGGTACGGCATGTCCTAAAATTAAGGCTTGTTGTTTAGAATCGAGCTTGGCCAATACCGAACGCAAACTTTGGCCACCAGACACCCCAGTAAAAATTGCTTCAATATCTTTATCATCATTTAGCAAACAGGTAATCCGAGTTCCAATTTGAGACATGACTTCGTTATCAATTCCAGAAGGACGCTGGTCTACGACTAACAAGGTCACAAAATACTTGCGCATTTCACGGGCAATAATCCCAAAAATTGTTTGCCTTACTGTGGCTGGATCTAGGAAACGGTGGGCTTCTTCAATGGTAATCACTAGGGGACGGGGGCGATCGCTGGCATTTTTGGACTGCAAAAATATCTCGGCTTTTCTGACATAACTGCTATGAATACGACGGGTAATTAAATTAGTAGCTAACATATAGGAAAGCATGTTGGATTGGGAACCGAATTCTACGACAACATGCTTCCCGGCATCGAGAGATTCTAAAATTCGCTTGACATAATTATGGGGACAAGCACTGCGGATATATTTTAATTCATCCAATCGGCTTAATTTGCGCTGTAATGCCATAATTGAGGACTTGTTGCCTCGTTTTACTTCGCAAAATTCCTGGATTTCTTCATTGGTCATGGAGAGCAGTTGCACAATCCAGGATTTGCCAAATTCATTGCGTAAAATAATGGCATTTTCTAGACTAGCTTCAGAAAGATTTAACTCTCCTCGGACTAGGTTGATATCTTCTACTTCAATCTGGTCATAACTCAGATAAAGCTCTTGGGCATCCCGAATCCCTCGTCGTCTGGTGGATTCTGGGTCGAGGGTATAAACTTGTACCTGGGATGGAAAAAGCTGACGCAATCCTTTGACTGTACTAAATTGTTTCCCTTCCGATACGGCTTCCCAGCCATATTCCGAGTGCATATCAAAAATTAAATTTACTGCTGCTTGCCTACGGATAATCCCAGATAGCAGTAGCCGAGTTAGAAAGGATTTACCGGTGCCAGATTTACCAAAAACCCCGTTACTGCGTTCCACAAACCGATCTAAGTCAATGCATATGGGGACTTCCATGTCAAGGGGTTGACCAATGGAAAAATTCCGGCGATGGGGGTCATCTTCTGAGCCAAAGACTGCCCGAAAATCCCGTTCACTAGCATCGAATACTTGAGAAAAGTGGCTGGGAATTGTTTTTACTGGTAACAATTCCATCTCTTCGCTACTTTGAGCTTGAAAGGAGCCTAAGGGACTTTTTCCATTTAGTTCCACTGGCGGTTGTGATTGGGACTTTTGTGGCGTAAACATTAGCATCGGGGTTAAATTAATCGTACCGTAGGTGCCACTACCTGCGAGTACATCCCTTAGAAAGTCATCATTGGGATTAGGAGGATTAACCAGAATCCGCTGACTGGAGGTTCCTAAAGACACATCGGTGAGCATACAGAAGAAACGCGATCGCATTCCCTGAACCACCAGAAATTTCCCCACCCGCATATCTTCTACGGAGACATCGGGGTGTAATCGCACTTCCAATCCAGCAGACAGAGAGCCTTGAATAACTGAACCTAAAGGTTGACTTAAATCCATTACCATAATTCTAGGACTATTGCAATCCTAAATCATTTGGGTTATAGGGAGTAGGGAGTAGGGAGTAGGGAGTAGGGAGTAGGGAGTAGGGAGTAGGGAGTAGGGAGTAGGGAGTAGGGAGTAGGGAGTAGGGAGTAGGGTGCGTTAGGGGTGGGATTGCCATCATATTCAAGGTCCAGCGCCAGTAGCCCCGTAACGCACCACTTTTCTAGGCAATAGGCAAGCTAGCAAGCTAGTCCGCCCCGTAACGCACCATCGGGTCAAACTGACCACTGACCGCTGACGGCTGACCGCTGACCGCTGACCGCTGACGGTAAATCTGATTACTCGATATCAATTGATGTGGGTTGAGAATCACTGGGACTATCGGAAACTAAGGGTTTGCGATAATCAGCATAAATGCGATCGCGCCAAGCAAAAAAGGTTTCATAGAGGTTACTATCGGCAAAGCCAGGAATCCCTTGACCTTTATATTGCTGGGGGATATCGAGATAATTCCCATCGGGGAATTTCAGGAGCAGACTTAAACCAGCTACGGCAAAATCTGCTAAGCAAGGGGAGTTGCTGACTAGATAAGGACTATCCAGGAGCAATAGACTCAAGGCTTCTAGGTCTTGCTTGAGACCATCTTTGGCTTCCTTGACGGCATCAGTGCCACAACCGACACCAAACCCTAGAATATCTAAAAATTCCGAGGGTACGGAACCAACTACTGTTTTGAGCACATCCGGGGTTTGGTTCGGTAAGACCGATTTGCGGAAGTCGGGATTTTGACTCAATGCGCCATAGACCACTTTCCGGCTCTTGGTACCAATGGATTCATCTGCCCATTCTTCGATCAGTAAGCAGAGTCCTCGTTCTTTGGGATCGCTGGGGATGATGGGTTTGTCGGGATATTTGCGATCCAAATACATTGCGATCGCAGTGGAATCGCTAATCACGGTATCCCCATCTTTTAGCACTGGTACCTTACTTTGACCAGACAGTTGGAATAGTTCTAACTGTCCTACTCCTGGGGTTACCTCAATTTTGCGATAGTCCAGCTCTTTGTAATCCAGAATCAGTCGTACTTTCTCTGAGTATTGGGACAATTCAAATTGATACAACTCCAGCATTTTGGATCTCCTAGCTGTTGATGTGGGACACTATGATACTGTAGCGTTTTCCCATGGAGAGGCAAGGGGAGGTGGGGAGGTGGGGAGATGGGGAGATGGGGAGATGGGGAGATGGGGAGATGTGGAGATGTGGAGTGTGGGAGATCAGGAAAGTATAGCGCTTTCTAATCTAATCAGGTACACAGGATTTTTTCACTATTCCCTGTTCCCTATTCCCTGTTGCCTGTTCCCTGTTCCCTTGCGCGTAGCGCTATACCTCCAAGGAAACCCCTAGTTTGGGAGTGATGACTTTGGTAGGCAGGTTCTGCTGGAGGAGTTGCGATCGCAATTCTTCGAGACTCCCCACTTCCCGCAGCACAGAAGCCAAAACCCCTTGATACTCTACAATTTCATCGGCTGCTGTGGGCAGAAAGACTTGGGGTTGTAACCATTGCGCCAACTGCAGTGCTGTTTTATGGCCTTGAATGACTGGCCCTAGTAACGGTAATTCTAAGGTCACCGCTGGGCTAATCACGATATCAACTGGGGCATAATCCTTGACTTCAGCAGGGGGATAGCCATGAGGTTCGTAGTAAAGACTTTTACCACTATCCAACTGCTTGATCAGATAGGCATTTTCCTGCTGGAATGGACCAATGGGTGCTCCTGGCAAGGCTCGGATTTCTATGTGATCTCCTAACGCAACGGTTTCACCAGCAGTAAGGGTGGTTACCTGGGTATAACCTAGCTGTTTGACTACCTTTGTTGCACTAGTAGAGGCAACCACTGGAATAGTTTTGTCTAATTTTTCCAAGGTTGGCGTATGGGCGTGGTCCTCTAAGCCTTGGGAGAGCAAAATTAGGTCAATTTTATCCGGAATGCTATTAAGTGCTTCCGGTTTGTCCCCTTTAAAGAACCAAGGTTGGTTGCCAAAGACCAATGAACCCACTAACCAGGGGTCAATCAGAATTCGTTGCTCTGGGAGTTCCAGTAGCCAGCTGTTTGCGCCGAAATGGGTGAGATACATACCAGTCAGAGAAGCTTCTTTTGCCTTAACCAAAACTACGATAACGCTTTTTAGGGAATCGGGAATCGGGAATCGGGAATCGGGAATCGGGAACAGGGAACAGGGAACAGGGAATAGGGAACAGAAAAAGTTAAACCCTTAAACCTTCAACTTTCAACTTTCAACTTTTTAACCTTAAACTTGACAAGTTTCATCATCCTCTTCAAAATTAACCCCTTCGTAAATATCACTAAAGTTAAGTTTAAAGTCGATAGTACTTAATTCCAGAATTGCTGCTTCTGAAGTTTGCTCAGTAAGTAACCATTGTCCTTCACTGGTTTTGGTATGTTGAATCACATGATATCTGGCCTGATCTATCAATATATATTCCTTAAATTTGGGAATTGAGCGATAGTAGAGAAACTTCTCTCCTTGGTCATAGTTTCTAGTAGATTTGGATAATACTTCAACAATTAGCAAGGGATTCATGACAGTCGTCTTACCTTTGCCGGTATAGATGGGTTTCCCCTGAATTACCATAGTATCAGGATAGGTATACTGGCTATAATCAGGTATCCACAATCGTACATCACCGATATAGATATCGTATGCTTGTCCTTTTAAGGCAAACTTCAAGTGAGCTGCAAAATTCAGAGCAATTTTATTATGATTTGTAGTGCCTCCAGCCATCGGTAAAATTTCTCCATCCCGATATTCACTTTTATAATCAGCAGCTTCTTCTAGTTCTAAATACTCGTCTGCTGTGTAGTAGCGTTTTTTATCTTTTAATAGCATAGTGCTTTCCTTTGAGAATTTAGAATTTAGAATGAAGAATTTAGAATGGAGAATGAAGAATGAAGAATGTAGGGTGCGTTAGGGGCGGGCTTGCCCTCATTTTTAACTTCGAGGGCCAGTATTGGAATAGCCCGCCCCGTAACGCACCACCAAGTAGAATGGAGAATGAAGAATGAAGAATGAATGGTGAATTGGAAATTCTGCCTTCTGCCTTCTCCCTTCTGCCTTCTGCGTTCTTAGAGGAGATCTGAAAAGTTTTTTGATACTGAATTTTGCCCCCCTAGCCCCCCAATTCTGGGGGGAAAAAGAATCAATTTGCTGGTAAAAGCCCCCAAAATTGGGGGACCAACGGGGGCTTAGATGTAGCAAATGAGACTTCTCAGACAACCTCTTAATTCTCAATTCTTAATTCTACATTCTTAATTCTCAATTCTTAATTCTACATTCTTAATTCTTAATTCTACATTCTACATTCTTAATTCTACATTCTTAATTCTACATTTCATCCCTAGGAAGATCGCCTACATCAAAAACAATGATGAATTCAGCATCAGGCATTAATCGTTTCAGAGCCTTTAAATGCCCTTCCGCATCAGAACGATTGCGAAAGCGACCAACAACAACTCGCTGCATCTTTGGTAACAGGCGAACGATGGCCCACGGGTGTAGGCGGTGATAGTAAGTCATAATTGGGTTGTCTCCTTTTATGGGGCGATCTAGAGCCAGCCTAGAGATTTTGGACTGTCAGTAGGCTGGCTCTTCCCATGGACGTTTTTCATCCACTTTTATAGTATAACATAAAAAACGCTATATTATAACATATTTAAAAAATTTTTGTAACAAATTCTTTAGGGAGTAGGGTGTGGGGTATGGGGTGTGGGGAGATGGGGAGATGGGGAGATGGGGAGATGGGGAGATGGGGAGATGGGGAGATGGGGAGATGGGAGTCAGATCAGTTTTGCTAGCATGCCTATTGCTAGCATGCCTATTGCCTTTTGCTAGCATGCCTATTGCCTTTTGCTTATAATTAATACGGTTATCTTTTAATCAAAATCAGACAAATGTCTATCCAACAAATAACTACCGAATATATTGCCATAGATCCTGACTATTGTTATGGTAAACCCCGCATCGCTGGGACAAGAATGCCTGTTGCTGCTATTGCTGAAATGTATTTGGAGATGAAAGAATCTTTAGAAGAAATTGCTCACAAGTATGATCTGTCCTTAGCCCAGGTTCATGGGGCAATGGCATACTATACCAAAGGGAACAGGGAACAGGGAACAGGGAACAGGGAGTAGGGAGTAGGGAGTAGGGAAAAGGGAACAAAAATTATCACAATTCATTTAGGATTGGTATATGATGAGTATCAGGAAGACATTGACCGTCACACCATGGAAACTGATAGAGTTGTTGAACAAATAAAGGGAAATAGTCCTACTTCAACGTTTCAGGAACAATGGAGACAGATCAGGGGTGAAAGATAAGGGACTTGCGTGTAAAAAAAATACCAATTCAAGTAGGGTGGGCAAAGTAATATTATCTAGAAGACTCATTTGAACGAAACTGTGTCTTGATGCAGTCGCTCATGGGGGAAACCCCCAAGACCGCGCTGCATCGCTTTTTGCCCACCCTACAAGCTCTATCTCCCACACACCCCACACCCCACACTCCCCACACTCCCTACTCCCTACTCCCTACTCCCTACTCCCTACTCCCTACTCCCTACTCCCTATCTCCCTAACATTTCCAAATAAGCCTTTTCCATTTCCCGAGTAAATTCCTTACCATTCCACAAGGGGGCAGTTTGTCGAGATTGTCGCAGTTTCCAGGAAATTTGTTGTCTCAGAGCAGGGTCTTTACCTAAGCGAATCCCCCACTCGATATACTCATCATCTGTCCAAGCAATGCCTTCCGTTATTCCCGCATTCATCATCATGGTGTAACTGTTGCGAGCAACAAACTGTTCTCCCACTCGGGTGACTAGGGGAATACCCATCCAGAGGGTTTCCAGGGTAGTGGTGGCTCCATTGTAGGGATAGGTATCTAGTACCACATCGGCAATCCCTAAGTTGGCACGATGAACAGCTTCCGTAGGTACTTCTGGTAGAAACCGTAAGCGATCGCACTCTACCCCTTCTTCTTCCGCAATCTGGTTAAAGAACCGTTTGATCGAGTCTTGGTCAGATTTGCCTTTAATCAAAAAGTAGCTATTGGGGACCGCTTTGATAATTTTCATTTGCAGCCTTGTGGTATCGGGATTGCGCTTGTATCCCTTCTGACTACTGAGATAAATGGTGGCATCGTTGGGAATATCCAGGTGGTCCCGACGTAAGCTAGGTACACCCACTTCAAACCCATCCACAGCAATATAGGTTTGGGGTAAGCGCCAGATTTTCTCGGAATAGTACTCCTGAGCGGAATCCGGTAATACGTAGGGGTCAGCAATCACGTAATCAATGGCAGGTAATCCTGAAGCATCCCACCCTAGCCAAGTGACTTGTACTGGTGCCAGTTTCAGAGCCATGACTGCACAGCTGATATCCAGGGTGATGCTATCCAGGTCAATTAAAATATCCAGTTGATCCTGATAAACCTGCTCAGCCACCTCTAGAACATGAATCCCTAATTTGTGAGGATGGTCTACTTGATTGACATACCACTCTTGGACGTTATCGTTTACCAGCTTGTAGTCTAGGAAATAGCCATAAAGTTGAAACCGCTCCCGGTCATGATGCTCAAACAGCCAACGAGCTAGCCACCCCACAGAATGCCGTCTTAAGCAATGACACAGGTATCCGACTTTTAAGGGTCTAGTAGTTTTTACTCCCTGCTCAATTCCCCCGTGCTCAATTCCCCCCTTATTAAGGGGGGTTAGGGGGGATCCATACCACTCCGCTCTTTCCTTGGCATAAACCCGAATATTCCTCTGAAACACCTCAGCGATTTGATTCAAAATTGGTCTAAAATGGCTAGGCTCGTCCTTAAAATGAACCAGAGGAAAGAATGGGGTAAGCAGACGCAGAGTCTCAACATCAGACAAGTTGGCTGGTTGTTCCTTAATTAGTGAAACCAGCAGTGATTCTAGGGTCTGGCAAGCCGCAGAAACCTCCTGCCAATAGCCCCCCGCATTCATTATCCCCCGCAATACCAGGTTAATTCCAGATATTTGGTCTGGTAAGGATTCCGATAAGGAATAGCACAACTTAGCGGTTTCTATGCCCTGGTCATAATTACGAGCATCTTGATAAAAGGTAGCCAGATGTCGTAATATTTCTATATTATGAGGATTCTGAAGATTTAAGGAGCGATAACGTTCCAGAAAACTAGCAGCAATGGTCGGTTGCTTTAAAGTATGACCAATTTTCATACAGGCTGACAGCAACGGCCAAAACCAAAACTCAGGATTAGGCAGGTAAGCTAAGCAAGCTTCGGTGAATGCTAGGGAGGCTGGATGCAATGGTTCGGCTTCTAGTATCTGCTCTAAAACCTCTTTTAATAACTGCTGATTGCATTCTACTGTTGGCTGGGTTTGTAGCAGTTCAATCACCCCCAGCTCCGTCAAGTCATCACCCCTAAAGGTTTCTAGCTTGATGCTTAGGGCAATAATTTCCAAGAGATTAGTCAGGTTCGTGGGGCAAATTTCCCGCATATGCTGGCGGATTGCCCAGGCTAGGGCATCATCCCCTAACTCCTGCCTGCGCTCAGCTTCCGTTTGCAACACCTGGAGCAGTTCCTCAGTCCAACTCTCCACTTGGTCTGACTCCGCTTCCGCCATCACCAGCAGCCATGTGGTTTGGGCTTCTGTCTCTTGACCCTGCAAGAGGAACAGTAACCCTAAATGCCAGTAGTAGGCGATCACATCCGGTTCTGCTTCAATCGCCTGTTCGTATAAACTTGCGGCTTGACTGTAGTTTCCCTGAATTAGATAGTGCTCCGCTTGTTGCTGCCAGTTAGTCATACTTTTGTGGTATTTAAATTAAAGATATCACCCCATTTTCTAATACCATTCAAAACGTGATGAGCGTAATTGTCCACTTAAAGTATTTCCATAAAACTAAAGTGGGTAGAACCCTCTACCCACTCTAACCAAATACGTAATTTGTGGTGATTAAAACTTTCCTCACCAAGGTTTTACCTAAGTATTAATCACCTTATAACGGTTTCCAGTCGGCTTCCGGGCAGCTAGGAACACCCTTCGCATCAACGTTGATCGCCCCCTCAGATCCCACTTGACCATCAAACCGACTAACTTTTTTTGCTTCACATAATACAGCCAACGTGGTTGTCTCACTGGTCTCTGTCTCACCTACGCTTGTGATGCCATAATATGCCTTAAGCGCAGACTCTGTGTCAATAGCTCCATCCTTATTTGGGTCTGCATAATTAGAGACGTTGCTGTTCTCATCGTCGCTTCTTAGCCCATACAAGTAGTTATCAGTCTCTGTGGCAATGCCAAGACCTAACTCACTAAAATCAGTCTCTTTAACTACAAATTTACTGTTTTCCAGGTAGTATGCTTGCTGAGCTCGATTCATAGAACCTACATAGGTTTTAGCTTCCGACTGCCTCGCCTTATTAGCTTGGTTCAAGAAAGAAGGCAGAGCAATGGCGGATAGAATTCCAATAATGATGATTACAACCAGTAGTTCAATTAGGGTAAAACCTTCGTCTTGCTTTTTCTGGGTCAGGTGCTGTAGCAGTTTAACTTTTAGATCAGTTTTCATAAGTCTTTCTGGAGGTGTGGGATGCTGATTTGTTGTAAGTATTCAGCGGTCAGTGGTCAGTGGTCAGTGGTCAGCTTATTTTATTCAAAAGTCAAGTAATGTGGCACAGGCTTCCAGCCTGTGATCACCCATAAGCTGAAAGCTGTTCGCGTAGCGTGCGCGTAGCGCTAATCGCTGACCGCTGATAGCTGAATGCTTATGAATTGTTTTCTTCTAGACTTAACTTACCCACTTGTTTCAATTTTCATATCATCTAGGGGAAAAAATTTTTTGAGGTGTGGGGAGTCGGGAGTCGGGAGTCGGGAATCGGGAGTCGGGAGAGTAGATGTAGATATAGATGTAGGGTGGGCAGTGCATCAGCAATATAATATCAGCAAGCCATAGTTAAAGTAAGCACTGCCCACCACTGCTGCCCACGAAAAGATGAATGGGATTGACCTTGGCCAAAAGGCCACGCTTTGGCCTACGGCCTCCGCTGCGCGAACGCGAACGCATATCTGACATCAAACGGTAATGGTGGGCAAAATTTCGATGATCTAGATTTCTCCAGAGCACCAAAGTGTTTTTGCCCACCCTACAAGCTAGATTAATCCGATTGACCGATACTTTTTAGCTACCAAAGTCTACCAATATAAACTTTAGCCCGCCAATGCAAGCTGATTCGAACGCCAGGGGGTATCTCCCAAAGCACAAAGAAATATTCCTCGTGCGCCATTAAATTTCTAGAACCAGATCCAATGTCACTACAAAACCCTTGGTTTTCGGGAAATTTTAATTAAGACAAGGTCGTGGCACTAATATTATAGTTAAAGTATAGCAAATTACTTGAGGCTTTGGCAACCTTTGTGATACTTTTGCCTACTGTCCACTAACCTTTGGTTACGCTTCACGATCGCAAATCTCAAATAAACCAGGTTGATGAAAGATAGCGCTATAATTAAGCCGTCAACCTGCTAACCTTCAGTTGTGGGGATCCCCCTCCCGTCCCCCTTAATAAGGGGGAAGCTAGAGATGATAAAGAGGAGCGATGGTTCCCGATACTTTTTAGCTACCAAAATCTACAAAACGAAGAGCTTGGCTCACGCTTTGCAAGCTGCCAAAGCAGCCAGGGGGTATCTCCCAAGGCTAAACCCAGACAAAGCCCGGCTTAGCGCATAAATGAAACTCCACTCTGGACAATTAACGTAACTACCAAAACCTTGGTTATCGGCTTTAATTTAAGTTACAAAGTATCTTTAATGGAATTAAATCTATGCTTAAAGTCTAACTCATCTTTGTAGATATTGCAATGTTTTTGTATAAAATAACCAACAGCAGCTAGCCCCCTTGTTAAGGCAGGGCTGTTTCAAACTTTAGTAAGTTAACGATTATTGGAGATAGGGGGATAGGGGGATAGGGGGATAGGGAAATAAACTAAAATTTACCTAAAAATGCCCAAATTTAGTCATTAAAATCTTACGAATTAACCGCCTTCAATCAACTCAAATCACTAACAATTTGTTAACGGCCTTGGTGTAAGGGAACGATAAATTTGCCCAAAATCCCGAGTATTAGTCCAAAATTCTCCCCATCTCCCCATCTCCCCATCTCCCCATCTATTTTTTGCGAGAATGAAACAGCCCTGCCCTTGTTAAGGGGGGTTAGGGGGGATCCTCTCTCAACACCTTCGAGCTATGGTTCAGTCCAACACCACCATTGACGAACAACTGCGCCCTTTTCCAGACCATACCCAATTGCCAGAATCTGATGGAACTTTTGTCAACAACTTTCAGAAACATCCCCAAAGCATTCTTCTGACTGACTCCATAGAGCCAGTCTTGCAAGAGCTTCACCCAGACAATCGCTATGCCATCGGTCAAGATTGTGGGATTTACTGGCGGGAGACTAACCCCCCCGAAAAAGGTGCAGAAGCCCCGGATTGGTTTTATGTGCCTGACGTGCCGCCCCGACTGGATGGCCAGATTAGACGCTCTTATGTACTGTGGCGGGAATATATAACACCTTTGATTGCCCTAGAGTTTGCATCGGGTACAGGGGCGGAAGAACGGGATCAAACACCGTTGCAAGCAGTAGATGGCAAGGTTCAAAAACCAGGTAAATTCTGGGTATACGAGAAAATTATTCGCATTCCCTATTACGGTATATTTATGATCAATACCGGGGAGTTGGAAGTGTACCACTGGGAAGATGGCACCTACGAGCGCCTGAGTCCTAACGAGCGCAACCACTATCCCATTAATAGAATGAATGTAGAACTAGGGGTGTGGCGAGGCACGTATCTCGGTCTAGCGGAACAACCTTGGTTGCGATGGTGGGATCGAGAGGGAAATCTACTATTGACTGGCCAGGAGCGAGCAGCGTATGCGGAGGCTCAAGTCCAGCAGGAGCAACAAAAGCGGCAACAGTTGGTAGCACAATTAAAGGCTCTTAGTCCGGAACAACTTCAGGCATTAGGAATCGATGCGGGACTTTTGGAGTAGGGAGTAGGGAGTAGGGAGTAGGGAGTAGGGAGTAGGGAGTAGGGAGTAGGGAGTAGGGAGTAGGGAGTAGGGAGTAGGGAATCGGGAATCGGGAATCGGGAATCGGGAATCGGGAATCGGGAATCGGGAATCGGGAACCTTCAACCTTCAACCTACCAACCTTCAACCTTCAACAAACTAACCTTCAACCTCCTAACCTTCAACCTTCAACCTACCAACCTTCAACCTACAAACCTTCAACCTTCAACCTCCTAACCTTCAACCAATACGTATCCATAATTCTCCAATCCCATCAATGCCTCTTTCACCGTATCAAACGCCTTCTGATCAGATATGGACTCCAGTGTTACCGGATCCACTGGGCGCAATCTCTGCCATCGTTCTACTAAAGATGGCATCGACTGAGGGGAATCGAATAGGGGTAATAGACAAGAGGCAACGGCACTGTCTACCAGAGATTGAACTCCACTCACTGGCAGATACCTACTGATTTCAAAAGGCTGTAATTCAGTAATAGCTTTGAGCATGTCTTGTTTAACGTCTAGTATATTCAGCTGAGGATGGAGATGTACTTTAGCCTTCTGCCAATCGGACATTGTCCACTCGGAAATTGGGGTAAAGGATTGGCCTTGGTCCGGGTGTCCACACCAGAAATCCAGGAGCCGATGAACAGGATGTAATAGCTCAAACAAATGCAGTCGGTCTTCCACAGAAATATCTGGCAAGCTCATCGCTAAAAACACTGGCAAATTATCTGGTTCTTTGAATAGACTCATTAAATCCCATTGTCGCCAATGAACCATACTGATAAATTCTAGATTAGCCTCTCTTAAGCCAGCGAATAAATCAGGAATAGTGTAGCCTTTATCCCCTTGGAAAAGATAGTTCATTAAAACTCTCTCTTTTCCGTCTTCTCCCTCATATTTATGATTCCAGGTTTGAGCTTTTAGATCAACATTATTTTTTAACGCTTTCATCGTATCTAAAGCAATTTCAATTTCCATATCTTCAGGATTGTCATCAAATAATCCCATCAGATGGAAGACTTCTTGGGCTCGAAAATACAAATGACGCTGATGCTTACTGTGTAGATTGCTGCGAATAATTCCCTCAGGCTTCAAAACCGCTTTCATGGCTTTCAGGGCAACGGCTGGATCAGGAAATAAATACAGTAGCTCGTCGCAATTAATATAATCAAATTCCCAACCATTGCTAGGTAAGTCATAAATAGAAAGCTGATGAAATTCTGCCTCTTCAAATCCATAATGGCTTAAGCGTTTACGGGCTAAATCCAGAGACTGATCCGAGATATCAATCCCAATAATTTTGGCTCCGGGATTAGCTTCTGCTAAGGTTAATGTGCCGTATCCCGTGCCACAGCCAGCATCTAATATAACTTTCTGGTCTGGATTAATGACTTGGTGATTTCTTAAATAATAGGGAGTAATTAAATTATGGAAATAAAGTAAGCTTAGCTGCTTTTTTGGGGAGCGGTCGATGGGAATTCTGGGATAGGGGCCAAAATCAAATTGTTGGCGAATTTTTTCTTGTAATTCAGCGGCGTTTGTATCCATAAGTAGGGAGTAGGGAGTAGAGAGTAGGGAATCGGGAGTCGGGAGTCGGGAGTCGGGGCGAGATTAATGGGATTGACCTTGGCCAAAAGGCCACGCTACGCGAATGGTCACGCGGGGTGCGTTCGCTTCTGAGCTGAATTCCTACAAGCTCAATTATTAAAAGCCTTCACAATCTTGAAGATAAGCTTCATGATAAGTTTATCAAAAATTTATAAAAAATGTCCAGATTGTTTGGTAGTATGACATAGGAAAATTAATCAGGGATTTAGATGGCTGAATTATCATCATCATTAGCTGTCACCAAAGGGATGGCTCAAAAATTAGCTATGACTACAGCATCAGCAGCATTGATGACTGTGGCAATGTCTAGTGCAGCCCAGGCAATTACACTAGTTAAAAATGTAGTTGTTAAGCCCCCCGTTGGTGAGGAACCTACTGCCCAACTTTGTCTTCCTTTTTGTGAAACTGGGGATTCCATTACCACAGATGTTGGGCGTAGAGTAGTAATTGAAAATAACATCGACAAGACCTTAACCAGTATACTCTACACAATTCCTGCCGAAGAAGATGCAGCCTGGAGTAAGGAAAGTATTTCTGATATTTTCAGCGAACTCATCTTCTCTAAGGATATGAAAAAACTGTTGCTAACCTCAGGAAGTGTTGCTCCTGGTGAGGCAGTTCTTGCTTTTCGAGAAGCTGATCAAAATGTGACCTTTGACATTACCGTGTTTTATGACGGAGCCTCGGCTACCGTTCCTGAACCAACAACTGTATTAGGTCTATTAGCTGTAGGTGCCTTAACTGCTACGTCAGCTGTGAAGAAGAAGCTTTAGGTCTGATTTGGGGGAGTGTGGGGAGATGGGGAGATGGGGAGATAGGGAGATGGGGAGATAGGGAGATAGGGAGATAGGGAGGATAAATGCGATTGACCTTGGCCAAAAGGCCACGCTACGCGAATGGTCACGCGGGGCGCGATCGCTTCTTCAACTATTCTCCACTCCCTACTCCCGATTCCCGATTCCCGATTCCCTACTCCCTACTCCCTACTCCCTACTCCCTACTCCCTACTCCCTTCTAAAACTACCAAGGATTCCCCACAATAGTAAACCATGCCCAATAGTAAGGATGGGATAGTTTCTTATTACTGTTATCCTTAAGCATCTCGACTTGAGCTAGTCTTAAGGCTTCTGCTTTTCTAGGAACTATATTTAAATGGTCATAAAATGACTTCAGGAGTTTAAACGTTCCATTTTGAGGCACGGCTAACAAACTAGCTAAAACCGATTGCACTTTGGCTTGATAGGCAAATCCAGCAAATCCTAATTCATACTGTTCATTGCCAAGGGCGGTATCACAAGCACTTAAAACCAATAAATTTACCGGTGGTTGCTCTAATCCCAGGGTCTCAAATTTTCCTAATCCTAACCGTTTTTTTCCGAACTGAATGTAGGAATCACTAGCATTAGACCGAAATTTACCATGGGTTCCTAAATGAAGGATATTAAAAGATTTATGATTAATTTCATCCTGAAGATTAGCCACGGTAAAGTTGTCGTTTTCTAGGGCTTTAGCTGACCAAGTATCCACAAGATGCTGGATTAGTTTGGGCACATAGGGTAAGTCTCGATGCTGGTCAAATTTTGCTGTACCCATCGCCAGCACTGGCGCATTTCTGACATCGGTATAGTGGGTATCGGTCAAGCTCAAACTAGGGACTAAACCAACACTGTATTTTTCCACAATAAAGCTTTTGCCATCATGGAGTGCTGCTAAGGGGAGAGACTGCAAGCTTTTATCCATCACAAACACCAAGTTATTGATGTTTTGTTCATCTAATGTCTTCTGGAGGGGTTTAATCAGTAATTGATAGAGTTGTTGAGATTTAGCTAAGTCTTCTGGTCGAAACACCCCTGCTCTGGGAGATGCTACACTATCCCGGAATGATTCAGCTAAGGCTAACACTTGCTCCCGGCTGGTATTAGCAATCCGTTTGTAGATCATGTTGCCTTGGCTAGTTACCAATACCAGTTCCAACGGAGCATTAGGCTTTGGCTCTACAATTACATTGGGATTGATGTTGAGGAATTCGGTTTTCAAGACAACGTCTCGTCCTGGTAAATTTCCATAATTCCGAAAAAAGACATAGATCAGTGCCGGTCTAGCATCGGTAACTTGTTCAATTTCCTTGAGTTCTGTTTGAATGTCTTTTGCTGTTTTAATTTCAGGAACAGATGACTCCCCTTGACCGGTGGCTTCGGTGGCTTGACTGGTGGCTTGACCGGTGACTTGACTGGTAAAATAATCCTCTAGTTGATAGACTAGCATTTCTTTGGACAATGCTTCAGTTTCTTCTATCATCACTGTTGGGAGTATTTCCTGTGGTAACTCAGGTAAATCTGGCTCACTATTGGTTACTTCAGTATTACTAGTATTATTACTAGTATTAGGAGATGACTGAGTAATTAGCTGAGTAATCAGTTGAATCTGACTGGGAAAATTCCCCTGAGTATAGGACTCCAGAAACCGTTGCGTTGGCAAAATAGCATTGTCGATGCCAGTGGTAATGGCTCCAGCAGTACCATTGAGGGTAGCATCCCCTACGGTAAAGGGTATGGAACTAGCTCCGCCATTATGTCGGATGATGACCGACCCTCCTGCCACTCCGCCGCTAGTGGAAATACTAGCTGTGGTCTGATTGCGATCGCTAAAAGTATCGGTAGCTCGGAAAAATCGACCAGCGGTAATATCCACATCACCACCACTACCGTTTTCTCCCCCTTGAGCATTAATCGCACTAACTTCCACATCCCCAATCGGGTCGATTAGCACATTTCCGCCATCCCCAAAACTACCGCTAGTATTAATTACGCCAGTCTTGATGGTAGTAAAGGCATTGATAACCAGATCACCCCCACTAATACCAAAAGTGTTTAGGTTGTCGGTGAATACCTCTCCATTGCTAGCGGTAAGCTTAATATCGGAGCCATTGGTGATAATGTTCCCAACTGCAATGCTTTGATTGGCCTCTAGAGTAATGGAAGCATTGTCTATGCCTTGAATTGTGCCATTGCCAATGATGGCACCTGACCCGGCTGGGGCTTGAATGGTTACTGGGTCTTGGAAAGTGACCCCAGTTTCAGCAATGGTGATGTTAGCGCTACTGTTAGGATTACCGATAGTGATAGCAGTAAAGCCATCTTGCAGGAGGTTGATTTCTTGGGAAGTTAGTGCTAAGGTTGATGAATTGCCGGTATCACTGCCACCAATTGCGATCGCTTGATCAGCGCTGAATGGTTCTAACGTAATGGTGGCATTCCCTTGGACTGTACCGTTAAGGTTAATTTCATCAGCAGTTAGGGTAATATCTCCTAGGGGAATAGTGCTGCCCACTGCCTGATTCAACTCAATGGTGCCAGTGCCAGCATTAACACTCAGGTCTTGATTACCGTCAACAGTGCCATCAAAAGTGATGTTACCGCTAGTGCTGCTGATGATAGCGCTAATATTAGCACTAGTATTACCAAGATTAAGGGGTTTGAGGAAACTAATGTTACCACTGCCAGATGTCACACTGCTATTGAGATTGATTTGATTAGTGTTGAATTCCCCAATTGAGATATTGCCTGAGCCCTGAGCACGGATGGGTTGATCAATAGTGATAGCACCAGGTATATCTTGTCCGAGACTAATGTTGCCATTATTAGCAGCGCTAATCCCATTCACACCAGCCACGGTAGTAATCACAGCATTGGGGTGTTGGAGGTTAAGGATAATATCGCCACTGTTGCGGGTAATAGCAGCAATATTTTTGACTTGAACATCTATACCATTAGCATCGGCGTAGCTAAATCCATTTTCAGCATCGAATAAAACTGCCCCTTGTTCCCCATCAATGGTTACTTCAGTCCCCAGATTATCAAAGATGGTACCAGCAGAGATAAATTGAGCTGTCTGATTATTAGCGAGTTGGACAGCAGGATTGGTGTCAGTGCTGAGAAAGTGAATATCCCCGCCTCTGACAATAACATTGAGATTGGCCTGACTCAGGTCAAAGTTGCGGATTCTTACATCACCGGTAAATTCAGGATTGCCAATGGTTAAGGTACCGGAAGTGCCTAGAGCGAGATTATTGAGCAAATTCGCTGTGGTGATTTGGAAGGTGCCACCAGCATCTTTCCCTATGCCCAAAGTAGTATTAGGGTCTTTTGGTTGGATAGTGATGCTTTCAGCCATCAACTGGGAAATCACTTCAATCCCGCCAGCGGTAATCAAAACATCTTTAATTTTACTGACTTGTAAGGGTTGGTCGGGATTGCCGAGACTGACTTGACCATCGGTATCAATAACTAGAGTGCTGGGGCTGTTGATGGGATTTTTGATAGTAATGTTACCGTTAGTAGCTGTGATTGCGATCGCTCCCCCATTGCCCGATGCGGAATCAGCATTGATACCGCTACCCCCACTATTGATGAAGGTATCACCACCTCTGGTAATTAAAGTAACATTACCAGCACTCTCCCCACCCAATGAATCGATGCTAGGAATTTGAATAGTAGGTTGATTTGTAGGTAATTTACTATTGCCATCAGCAATCAGGGTAATATCCCCTCCGCTACCAGTATTATTGCTGGAAGTATCCAAGCGATTATTCTTAGTGACTTCGATAGTGCTGCGAGAGTCAATCAGGATTTGTGGGGAATTAGGATTATCATTACTATTACTTAAACCACCGGTCTTAATGGTGTCAACTTGAATTGCACCAGTGGTTAATGCAGTATTAGGCAGATACTGATTGGTTAACCTGACCAATCCATCCCGAGCTACGGTAATATCGCTAACTTTGATATCTGCACTGGTGAAATTACTGATAACAGTATTACTAAAATCAGGAACAAGATTACCTGAGGTGTTTCCTGGAATTCCTCCTAGTTGTGTCCAATCAATCCCAGCTCTAATATCTAAGGTGGGCTGATTAGCACCATCAATCACCAAATTGCTTTGGTCAGAGACAGTGACATTAGCGAGATTAGCCAGAAAAGGATCGGAGTTGGTGGGACTAATCTTAGGATTAGGGTCATCACTAGGATTAATCGCAATCTCGCCTAAGGTAACACTACCCCCTGCTAAAATATGTAAGGAAGCGCCTTGGTAGTTGCCTAGACTGACATCACCATTTGCTAGAATGATGGAATCATCAGGACTAATCCAATTCCCTGGACTACCATCTAATTGCTCGATCCGAAAACTAGCCCCTGTTTGATAGCGAGTACTTCCTTGTATGGGATTAGCGGAACGCAGTACCATGTTTCCACCAGAGAAGAAACCGCTAGCCTGATTATTGAAGGTTGAAATCTCGATGGCTTGATTCCCCTGGATGGATAAATTGCCGAGGGCTTCAGCAATAAAGGGGCGCGCTAGAGTATCATGCGATCGCACTGTATTGCCAGCCAACAGATTCAAATCCCCAGTAGTAAATAGCTGGCTTTCGACTAAAGTCAGATTATTAGCAGCTGAGAGTGTAGCAGTCTTAGCGTTTACCTCCCGAGCCACCACATCACCCCTTTCTATTGGTAAACCAGAATCCGCAAGCTCTACTTTCCCATCTGGCTTCACCACAATCGGTGTCTGTAACCCTTCAACTCCCGCGGTCAACAAGGTTGGTAAATCCTGAGGTGTAAATGGTAGCTGCTCCCCATCAGCATCCGTTGGTAATTCAATTTCTATACTTAATAGGTGTCCTGGTTGGCTAATCCTAACTAAATTAGCACCATCTACAGCAGCCAGAGTAACCGTTCCGTTGGGAGCACTTACGTTTCCAGTAGTAATCACACTACCGCCGATTACGGTTAAATTATTCCCCTCTAGTACTTCCAGCTTACCAGCATTAATAATACTCCCTGGTTGATTCGAGTCAAAGGCCAAAGTCTTCGGATTACCGATTAAAGTTTGATAGTCATTTGACCCAAAGCTAGTGAACCAATTGTCTTCACCAAACCCAATCCGATTCGCTGTTGTTACGGTCAAATCACCTGGGACATTCAACCGAGCATTAGCACCAAACACCCATCCCGCTGGATTCATTAAAAATAAATTTGAGTTACCTCCAACTACCCGAATTAACCCGTCAACAATTGACGCTTCACCTCCAATCACCCGACCCACAATATTACGAATTTGGGGATTAGACAGAAACGTAACTGTCTGTTCTGCATTCAGACCAAGTTTTTCAAAACTATGGAATAAATTTGATCCATCTCCGGAAAATGTACCGCCGTCAACCGTCAAATCATTGCCATCAATTGTAATACTAGTGCCCGTTCCATCTGCGGCTGGTATAATAGAATCAGCCTTAGCAACATGGACAGGATATAGTATTGCTATACCTAAATAAATTTCTCCAACTAGAGAAAAAATTTTCCACAACCAGTTACTATGCCACCCAACAGCTTTCACGATTATATGCTCCCACTCAACCAATAACCTACACCAATCACCTCAAGTAATCATAACTTAGTTAATCCCTACTTAATCGCTATTTAATTGCTAATTAATACCACCACCTTAGGACAGTTAACTTGATAAATTTGAATTTATCAAGCAAGATAGTCACAGGTCATAATTATTAGTCAGTTACTAAATTTAGCGAAGTGCCGAAATTGTCATATTACTTACTTGTAATATTAATTGGTTAAAACAATCCGCCTCCCTTGTTTACTTCCTTTATTGGCGTGCTTGGCATTTTCGCGATTGATCAAACACCCCCCTTGCTCAAATCTTACCATCATCAGACTGGTGCGAATACTATCCAACCTATCACTACACCAACCAAACTCGTAATCAGGGAAGGGATATAACTTATGGGTAACTTATGGGTAACTTATGGGTTGATCAGGGGAAGGATTGATTGGTTTTGGTTAATACAATCAATAGGTAATTGACATCTGCATTATATTAATAAAATACCAACAATCAACTTTGTATAGTTAATTGTTATTCACCCTAGGCATAAGGATTCAGCCGTCAGCTATCAGCCAAGGGCTGATAGCTGACGGCTGTTCGCGTAGCGTGCGCGTAGCGCTAATCGCTGTTCGCTTACCTAGACATTTGTCGAGAGACTAGAATTTACCATTACTAGCAGCAACAGAAGTACCATTGCTCAAATACTGCTCAGGCTCTACCTCAACCTCTACTAGGTCTTGGGAATCTTGAGTGTTACTTCCAAATAGGGTCTTTCTTGTCCAACGAACTAAGTTATCGACATAGGTAAATAACACCGGCACCACCACCAAGGTTAGCAGAGTAGAAGTGGTAAATCCTCCAATCACGGCAATAGCCATCGGACTACGAACTTCACCGGCTGCTCCCCATTCCAAGGCAATGGGAATCATGCCAGCAACGGTGGAGACGGAGGTCATCAAAATCGGTCGCAAGCGACTGACTCCAGCTTGAATCACTGCTTTAAACTGGGGCATCCCTTCTTGCTGATGGGCTAAGGCAAAGTCTACCAAAAGAATGGCATTTTTGGTCACCAATCCCATTAGTAATACTATTCCGATCAGGGCAAACAGTCCCAATTCCTTCTGGCCTATCAACAGTCCCATTAAGGCTCCACCGATGGATAGGGGTAAAGCCACCAAAATCCCAAAGGGATAAAGAAAACTGTTGTACAACAGCACCAGAATGGCATAAATCGACAGCACTGCTAGCCCTAAGGCGCTGAAAAATCGACTGAATATGTCTCGCATAATCTTGGCATCCCCAGCGGGTTCCTCGGAAACTCCAGGGGGTAGGGGATTCATGGCAGGTAGGGATTTAACTTTTGCGATCGCATCTCCTAGAGAAATCCCTTGCAAGTTGCCTCCCAAAGACACCTGACGAGAACGATTAAAGCGGTCAATCTGGGCAGGTCCACTCCCTAAACGGATATCAGCTACGGCAGCAATCGGTACTAAAGTACCATTTTGACTGGGAACCCGCAGATTTTTAAGGGTTTCGATGTCATCCCTGGATGCTGGGTCAAGTTGAACACGAATCGGAATTTGTCGGTCAGGTAAGTCAAATTTAGCCAGATTTGACTCAAGATCTCCAATTAGGGCTAAAGAGGCAGTGCGTGCGATCGCTTGAACAGACACTCCTAAATCTGCAGCACGGGCAGGGTTAGGTACAATCACAATTTCTGGTTTAACTAGACTTTCACTAGAGGTAACTTCCACTAAACCAGGAATTTGACGCATCTGTTTTTCTAGAGCTTGGGCGGTTTGGGACAGCAGTTCACCATTTTCACTCTTGAGGATAATTGATAAATCCTGGTTAGAGCCTCGAGCCCCTTGACTACGGAATCTAACCCTCGCGCCAGGTATTTTCTGGAAATCCTCACGCATCTCCTGGCCAAATTCTCTTTGAGAGAGTTCCCGTTGGTCTTTGGGTAAGAGTTTGGCGTATACAATAGCAGAATTTACACCATCATCTCCAGCACTGGCCAGAACATTTTCCACAGCTGGGTTTGACTGCAACAACCGATTTGTTTCTTGAATGACCTCTATGGTTTCATTCAGCTCAGACCCCGGTGGCAGCTCAATGGATATCGTACTGACTCCAGTATCCCCATTACTAAACAAACCCTTGGGAATAAACTGTACAAGCTGCAAGCTACCGATGAAAAAAGCTACAGCTATCAACATCGTGGTAATCCGGTGCTTCAACGCCCAGGTTAATAGACCTCGATAAGGTTGTATGCGCCGGCTCTTATCGGTTGCAGGTTGTTCGGTTGCAGGTTGTTCGGTTGCAGGTTGTTCGGTTGCAGGTTGTTCGGTTGCAGGTTGAAGGTTATTGGGTTGAAGGTTATTGGGTTGAAGGTTATTGGGTTGAAGGTTATTGGGTTGAAGGTTATTGGGTTGAAGGTTATTGGGTTGAAGGTTATTGGGTTGAAGGTTATTGGGTTGAAGGTTATTGGGTTGATGGTTATTTTGCCAACTTTCAACCTTCAACTTGTCAACCTTCAATGCTTTTGATTTTGGCTTGAGCAAATAAGCGCTCAGCATCGGTGTCATTGTTGTAGCTACTAGGGTGGAAAACATAGTAGATACAGCAACGGTTACTCCAAAGGGTTGGAAGAATTGACCAGGGATACCCCCCATAAAGGCTACAGGAATAAATACCGCGACAATAGTTGCTGTGGTCGCTACTACAGCTAAACCAATTTCCCGCGCCCCATCCCAAGCTGCTTTCAAGGGTTTCTTACCCATATCCAAGTGCTGGTCGATATTTTCAATCATGCAAATGGCATCATCGACCAAGTTCCCTACTGCTAGGGCTAAACCCAGTAGGGTCATACCGTTGAGGGTATAGTTTAGGGATTTCATCACCAAAAAGGTGGGAATAATTGATAAAGGTAGAGCTACTGCTGTAATTAGAGTTACCCGCCAATTTCTTAGAAATATCCCCACGGTGAGTATGGTAAGTAGTGAACCGATAACCAGGGAATCGATGGTTGCTTGGTAGGACTCACGGATTGAATCAGCACGGGTGAAGATCAAGCGCAGTTCGATATCCTCTGGGAGGGTAGTTTTTAGTTGTTCAACAGCTTTGCTAACCCCTTCTTCCACCGAGACTAAACTGCTACCACTGCTCCGCAGTACAGAAAAGGCTACCACTGACTCCCCATTGAGATAGGCAGCTTTCCTAAGATCACCAAAGCCGTCTGTAACCTTTCCCAAACTGGAAAGGGTAACATTTGCGCCATCCGGGAGGACAATACGGTAGTTTTTCAACTCTTCCACGGTCTTGGCACTTCCGAGAGTCCGGACATTCTGTTCAGCGCCGCCGATGTTACCGCGACCACCGGGTAAGTTAATATTAAAAGTCCGAATTTGGTCATTAACTTGGGTAGCAGTGATACCAAAGGCTTGTAATCTAGCCGGGTCAAGGTCAACTCGAATTTCCCGGTCAACTCCTCCGAGTCGATCAATTTGGGCAACTCCCGGTACATTCACCAGATCACGGCTAATTTTCCGGTCAACTAGGTCACTCAACTCCTCCAGCGAGCGTTTGTCAGAAGCTACCGCATAGGTCATGACTGAACCCCCGGCAAATTCTAACCGCCTGACAATAGGTTCGTTGATATCTAGGGGCAAACTTTGGCGAATTTGAGCTACCGCATTGCGTACATCATTAGTGGCCTGATTGCTATCAGTTCCCAGGACAAAATTAATAATAGTGCTGGAGCTGCCATCAGTAACGGTGGAGGAGATTTGGTCAATATCTCCAAGGCTAGCAACAGCATCTTCAATTTTTTTGGTTACCTGGAATTCCAGTTCTGCCGGTCCTGCCCCTGGCTGGGTGACAGTAACCATCACCGCTGGAAGATCAATATTGGGAAGCTGATCAATTCCCAACTGGTTAAAGGAGAATAGACCAACTATTCCTAAAACCAGGAACATGACCAGAGTAGCAACCGGATTTTTAATTGACCAAGAGGAGACGTGGAAGGACATCTTATAAATAGTTGAAGGTTATTGGCTTGAAGGCGATGGGAGGGCTTCTATTGAGTTTCTAAGACTTGGACGCGATCGCCGTCTTTGAGGAAAGCAGCACCTTTGACTACAATGCGATCGCTTGGGGCTAAACCACTCTTGATTTCTACTTGCCCATCAGGGAGGAGTTCTCCCATTACCACTGGCTTTGCTTTAACAGTGTTATCTGCTTCGAGTCGGTAAACGATTGCACTAGTGTCAGGTTGGGGCAAGACTGCTTTCGATGGTATAGTTAGACCGGTAGTGGATGAGGTGGTGATAGAGCCTTGTAAAAACATTCCTGGTCGCAAGCTACCGGAATTGGGTAAATCTACTTTGACCACAGCCTGACGAGACTGCTGATCAACTATCGGGTCAATTTCTCGTACTGTTCCAGAAAGCTTCAGGCTGCTATCTCCTCTAGAGGATATTTCTACTGGTTGTCCAATCCGAATTTGGGACAGTTGGGTTTCGGGTACCCTTAATAACAATTCCAAACGCCCCTTTTCGATAATGGTAAAGAGTGTTTCTGACGAAGAGGTAATATCACCGACACGGGCATTTCTAGTGGCTACTTTGCCACTGACTGGTGCCACCACTTGGGTATCCTTTAGTTGCGCCATCACTAACTGGACTTGTGCCTTCTCTCTAGCCAGTTGAGCTTGAGCTTGAGCAATTACTTCTGGACGGGAACCAGCCAATCTTTGCTGGAGCTGCTGTTGAGCTTCTACGACAGCGGCTTCTAACTGGGCAATTTCTGGGCTGTTGGTGTTTCGTGCTTGCTCAAGGCGTTGTTGGGCTTCAGATAAATTCGCTTGAGCACTGAAATATTGACTTTCCACCTCATTATAGCGGTCTTGGGAGATGGCTCCCTCGGCAATCAATTTTTTCTGGCTCTCGAAGCGACGTTTAGCTAGACTCAACTGGGCTTCAGCAGATGCCACTTGGGCTTTTGCTTGGTCAATCTGTCTAGGAATACTAGCTTCGGCCTGCCTTAGACGAGCTCTAGCTTGGTCTAGACGAGCTCTAGCTTGGGATTTTTCTTCTGAGCGTGACCCCGCCTTCAGTTCTGCTAAACGGGCTTCAGCTTGGGCAACTGCTGCCTGAGCTTGAGCTAACTGTGCCTGAAGCACAGCATTATCTAGCCTTACCATTACTTGTCCGGCCTTGACAAATTCCCCTTCTCTAACCAGTACCTGTTTAATCTGTAAACCCGTTGCTTGGGACTTGACCCTAATCTCCTCAAAAGCAGCAACACTACCAATAACTTCTAGGGTACGGTTAACTGTGGTGGTTTTTACGTCTGCCACCGTAACAGTTTGAGCAGGTACAGCAGAGGGGACAGCCCCAGGGGTTTCAGCAGAGGGGACAGCCCCAGGGGTTTGAACAGTTTCAGCAGGGGAATCGGTTTTTTGAACCTTTGGAGCTGTCCCGATCAATCGCATTCCTAGCAAGGTCAGCATAATGCCTATACCCATGGCCATCACTAAAGTACCTGCTCCTAATGTCAAGGAGTTTTGGGATTGACTAGTCCCGGATCTGGGTAATGATGAGGCTGAATCCTCCTGTTGGTGATTAGCTTGGTGATTAGGTTGCTGATCTGGCTGACTGATAGTGCCAGAGCCATTCCGCTGAGATCTCTGTTGGTGATTAGGCTCAGTGATAGTGCCAGAGCCATTCCGCTGAGATCTGTGTTCATCTAAAGTGTTTCGGGTCATGGTTATTCCCCTGTTACTGGTAGTGTTGGGTAGTTTTGTTGCAGAAGGATAATTTTTGTGGCTTCATTCTTAATATAACTTAAAAATTGTTAACTAAAAAAGTATTAGGACCTGAGCTGATACTGTCTATCCATGTTTGATTTTTAATAAAATAAGATGTATAATAGATAATCAGATAATTTAGTCACCGATTCAGCCCAGCAATTAAACCCCTAAAAATAGGTATAAATCGGTATTTAATATCATAAAATGGACATTGACATTTTGCTAGCGCTAGAGTATCCTTAAAGTAATTGACTCAGATTTGACGATGCCCAAAAAAGTAGGAGTGACCAAGAAAATATCAACCCAGATTGTTCCTGTAGTGGGGATGACTGAGTCGGTTGAACTTGAGTTGTTGTCCACGATGAAGAAATTGGGCATCGTCAGGTCTGAATCCTACAATAAGCTAGGCAGTATCAGTCATTGGGGACTTGATTGGAAAAAAGCTTACCCAGAAGTTAGGAGTTTTAGGACTCCTGAATCCTTAGGACTACCTTCTAAATTAATGGAATGGGCTGTCAGCGATGTAGCTAAGGCCATTACAGCGAGCCAAGCGGCCTGTACTGAGGCGGTAGTCAAAAAGATTTACAAAAGGTTTCCCGGGAAAGAAAACCAAAAGACCAGAAAAGAACTTTGTAAACAGCTTAAGACCTTAGCCTTCCTGGACAGTCCACTCCTTCACCGACTGATCAGAAAAGAGTTTCAGCGGGGACATTCTTGGGTCAAAAATCAGATAATTTATCAACAGGGAGGATATAAATGCAAAAGGCTCTCCCGCAATACCTATCAATTGGAGTTAGCTGGTTTAAAAAGAGGAAAAAGGAACAAAATAGTTGTTAGATCTAATCGGAAAATAAAAGGCCAGATTAGACTGATATACAATCAAATTCTGAAAAAAATTGAGATTTATTTCCTAGTAGACTATGGGACTGTAGAGATTCCTCCCGACCGCCGAGCCATTGGGGTAGACAAGGGATATACTGAAGCTTTCTATGACTCAGACGGTCAGGCTCACGGAAAAGAACTAGGAAAAGTAACCACTAAAAAATCTGATCGTATATGTGCAAAGAACCGGAACAGGGGCAAGCTTTGGGCGCTCCATAGAAAACTAGAAAAATTAGACCCAGCTAAGTCGGCTCGAATATTCAAAAATAACCTAACCAGAAAAACAGAAAATCGCCGTTACAGAAAAAATCAATCAGAACTAACGGCAATTATAGGAGCGGCTTCAAAGTCTCTTTTCAAGGGAGAAGCACTAAAAGTCTTTGCAGAAGATTTAACACAACCAATCCGAAATAAACGCCAGTCAAAAGCCATGTCTCGCAAGCTTAATAGCTGGATGAAGGGTCAAATGCGGGACTCCTTAGAAAAATGGGCTAATTGGACTGGGTCGGTTGTAACAGAAGTTCAGCCTAGTTACACGTCGCAAGTTGACTCCGTGACTGGAACCCTATTGGGCAAAAGAAACGGGGACAATTTCACCAGGTTTAATGGGGTCGTGTTACAGTCTGACCACAATGCTGCCAAAAATATCCTTAACAGAGGTACGGATAAGGAAATAACCCGGTACATGAACAAGACCGAGGTGCAGGCAGTATTGTTGCGCCGTACCGCGCGTTTCTTGGAAGGAATGGGGCTGAGTCTGCTAGATGCAGTTGAGCTTGGTTGGCTTGACTCCAAACATGAGCTTTGCTCAGGCTTTCAAGCAACTCCTGGTCGGGATGCCAGGAACGTCTAAATAGATGAATGGCAGGCTTAACTCCAATTGCTGTATGACCATTCCTCACTTAGACCACAATAAAATGCACCTTGACCGTTTTGTACGGGTTTATCCCGATTAATGACGGTTTAAGAGTATCCCCACATAAAGAAAGTCCACAGAAAACGGTGCTCCCTTGGAGCCGCTACGGGAACGCAAAATCTGCAAGTCCCTTGATTCAAACTAATTACAGAGTCAACCTACTTAGAGATTGATACCGCAAGGTTTATATCTTCGGGCTAATTGACAGATTAGACTAGATTGTTTCAGTTTTTGTTTGAGTTGTTGCCTCAGTTTTTGTCTAACATTTTCCTCTGTTTGCTGACCTCTCAAAGTCTAGCAGTGGTGATAAAATAGACTTTCTCAAGAGGTCTGGTCTATTTATGGGTGGAAGTAGTGATAAATTTCCTGAGATAAACGCAAACCAATGCCTGGTACTTCTGCAAGCTGTTTAACCGATGCGTTGCGAATATAATCAATGGAGTTAAAGTGAGCCAATAGCTGTTTTTGCCGCTGAAATCCTAATCCAGGAATCTCATCTAAACGGGAACGATGTAACTGACTACTTCTTTGTTTCCGATGAAAATTAACCGCAAAGCGATGAGCCTCATCTCTAACCCTGCGCAAAAGTTGCACCCCTGGTTGCTCGGGATCAGTGGCTAGGGGCAATGGCTCTCCTGGTAAAAATAGTTCTTCGTACTGTTTTGCTAAGCTTACCACAGGCACTTCTTCTTGTAAATTTAGCTCTTGCAATACTGCTACAACTGCTGACAGCTGTCCTTTTCCGCCATCAATCATTACCAAATCAGGCCAATCTTTTCTGAGTGTTGATTGTTGATTGTTAATTGTTGAGTGTTGATTGTTGATTGTTGAGCTAATACTATCTGCTAGTTCTGGTTCGAGTTGACTTTTTTTGAAGCGACGGCGAATCACCTCAGCAAGGCTAGCAAAATCATCGGAATGACCGACAGTGATATTAGGATTTTTGATCTTGTAGTGACGGTAGTGCTGCTTGGCTGGTGTGCCATCTAGAAATACTACCTGAGAAGCCACTGCATTGCTGCCCTGGATGTGGGAAATGTCATACCCTTCTATGCGCCGTGGTAAATCCGGTAAGTCAAGAATGTTAGCTAAATCCTCCATGGCTTTGGTGTTGCGGTCAACCAATCGCTGGGTGCGTTCCAGTTCATAGTTAGCATTGCGCTTGACCATTTCAATCAGTTCAGCTTTGGTTTGCCGTTGGGGGGTGAGTATAGTCACATTTCGACCTTTGCGCACGCTCAAATAGTCAGCCAACATCTCCCCATCGGGTAACGGGTGTTGCACCAAAATTTCTGTAGGGATTTCTACAGCATCAGCAGTTTGGTAATGCTCTTCTAAAACCCGTTGTAAAATGGCTCCGAGTTCTATTGGCCCATTCCCTTGAGGGGCTACATCGGCAAAAAATCCCAAGCGCCCGACTAAGTGACCAGCACGGATCTGAAATAGTTGGATGCAAGCATGTTTGGGATCAGCCGCTAGTGCGATCGCATCTCGTGATACAGTATCGTCAGGTAAGGCTACTTTTTGGTCTGTACTCAGGGACTTAAGTCCAGTAATCTGATCCCTAATCCGCGCTGCTAGCTCAAAGTTAAGGGATTCTGCTGCTTGTTCCATATTGGCCGTCAGCATCTCAATTAGTTCCCCAGTACGCCCTTGAAAAACCATCGCGATTTTCTGGATGGTTTGACGGTACTCTTCCGGTGTGATTAGTTTTTGACACACACCAGGACAACGACCTAAATCATAGTTAAGGCAAGGACGGTCTTTAAACAGAGGTTTAGGGCGTTGCCGGATGGGGAAAAGCTGTTTGACCAGAGCTAAAGTATTGCGCAATAACTTGACATCGACATAGGGACCATAGTATTTATCCTGTTTATTCCCCATGCGCCGCTTACGGGTAATGAAGATACGGGGATAATCCTCTGACCAAGTAATGACAACATAGGGATACTTCTTATCATCCTTGAGCAGTACGTTGTAGTAAGGTTGGTGCTGCTTAATCAGATTCGCTTCCAGCGCTAGGGCTTCCGCTTCCGTATCGGTTACGATGAATTCAATATCAGTAACCTGTGCCACCATCATTGCAATGCGAGGACTCAAGGGTTGGGAGTCACGGAAATAGGAACGGACTCGCGTACGCAATTTTCGGGATTTGCCGATGTAAATAATACTAGCGCTATGGTCACGCATTAAATAAATCCCTGGTTCTAGGGGAATTTCTTTTAATCGACTTTCCAAGGGTTCTGAATCTTGGATTAATGGCTTAGAACTCATCAGATACATTTAACCCAGTATTTCCGCCCCATAGCGGTCAGCCGTGTATGGCACGCCAATTGTTAATTGATGAGGAGGTATCTCTCTTTGCTTTGACGGAAAATCCTAAAAGCGCTTTTACTTAACAACCAAGGCATTTACTACAGAACAACTTAACCGTTGTTTGATACTTCAATGCATCAAAGCTAAATTATTGTTTCTGGAGTCTTGATCACAGACTCCCAATCAATAGCTTGAATGGCTGTTAGGGCAATTATACCAGATACTTCCAAGACTTTCCGGAAACTTTATACAGAATTATTGATTAGAACGTGCTAGTCAATGGTCTGTGGTCAACTGTTTGTTGTTACTTGCCATGATTACCACTAGGTTTGCTTGTTTTCCGCTAGCCGATTTGAGATCACATCCAGGAATTTATCCACATTAAATGGCTTCAGAATATAGTCATGAATGCCTAGTTCTCTGATCTTCTGAATATTGCTGCGATCTGCACTAGCTGTAAGAAACATAAAAGGAATTTTGGCTGTGGCTGGATCTTGTCGTAGTGCCTCCAATACCCCATATCCATCTAGTTCAGGCATCATTACATCACACAGAATCAAATCTGGCGGTTCTTTTTGAACCAACTGTACACCTTCAACACCATTTTCAGCACCCAAAGCGTCAAACCCTTCAATTTCAAGGAGTTCGATCAGATTTTCTCGAATAAAAATCTCGTCCTCAATTACCAAGATTTTATTCATTATTATCCTGTTGAACCTAACTGTTAAAACTTATATCTTATCAGAACCTTATAATAAAATCCAATTATACGGCATAGTTGGTACATTAGCCCCATGGGATACTATTGGGTGTAGCCCAAGTTTGATCGACAGCCCAACCAAATGAAAAGATATACATGAAACGATATGTTAGTGTACTCCAGTTGTTCTGGAGTACGGCCCTCACTGCTGAACTGGAATATCGGCTAAATTTTGCGATCGCTACCTTGAGCAGCCTAGGAAACCTGGCTGGTAGCCTATTTGGTCTATTCTTGTTTTACCGCACTGGCTACACCTTTTCTGGCTGGAATTGGGAAGAAGCGCTGGTCATACTAGGCATATTCACATTACTGCAGGGATTTTCTGGCACATTCCTGATTCCGAATCTCAATCGGATTGTGGATCACGTCCAGCAAGGAACCCTTGATTTTATCCTACTCAAGCCCATTAGTTCTCAGTTCTGGCTGTCTTGGCGAAGTGTCAGCCCTTGGGGGTTACCAGACTTAATCTTCTCAATTATAGTAATAGGCTACGCTGGTACACGCCTAGACTTAGATATCAGCAACTATCTGTTAAGTGTAGTGCCATTGTGTTTTGGGTTGACTAGCCTCTACAGCATCTGGTTTATGCTAGGAGCAACGAGCATTTGGTTTGTCAAAATCTACAATGTCACCGCTGTTCTGCGCAGTATGCTAGAAGCTGGTCGGTATCCCATTGTAGCTTATCCGGCTAGCTATCGGTTCTTCTTTACCTTTGTAGTGCCAGTGGCGTTCCTGACTACAGTCCCAGCAGAAGTGATGTTGAATCGCAGTGATACCTTTTGGGTAGTAGGTTCCGGTATTCTAGCCCTAGGATTGCTGTTTGCTTCTGGGATCTTTTGGCAGTTTGCCCTGCGTTTTTATACCAGTGCTTCTAGTTAGCTTGATTCTTGCGAATCAAGCTCAAAATATAGAATAATTTTCGTTTTAAATTGCTCTATGTGCTCTACAATTTTATTCTTCCTAACAATCTCTTCTATATCACTGGTAAAATCATCCTTTGCGTTGATTAGATAGGCTGTATCCACAAATCCGATAATGAAAGATAGAATACCCTGTCCAGGTTTAAATGAGTAACTGATGATTTCAGAATTCATTGTTATTTCATTTTGAAAGTTTTTTAAAGATTGATTAGGATTATTAATATAATTAATTTTATAATAAATACGATAATAAATACGACCTCTATAAGTTCTTTGCAAGCCTATTATTTTTTCCCTTTTTATCCATTTTACGTCTTTGAGTAATATATGTAATTCATTCAGATCCACTGAGCTTTTTATAAACCCAACCTTTGATTCATCTATCCCAACTTTATTGTAATCAGTATTTTTTAGTTTTTCCCCTTTAAAAAAATCTTTGCTAAGATAATTAAGGCCAGAACTATTTATCGTTATTTCTTTGGTTGGAATAACAGAAAATAAAATTGCTTATAGCAGCATAACTATCACTATAAAGCTAATTAATGATCTTGCTTTCAAATTTATATTTAATTTATTAAATAAATACAAAATCACTAATTAATTAATAAAGAAACAATTCGATAATAGCCTTATATTGCTTAACTGCTATTTTATCGATCACAAAATAGTGAGTTACTAAAGCTAAAATAACAGTAGTTAAAAGACCACCTACAATCCCTAAAAAAATATTTTCTATATATCCTTGAAAACGTTGATACATAGCTAGTTAATAATATATAGCGTTTCTCGCAGTTATGAGGTACAGTCTTCTTTGACGTTGATTCCCTGTGTTGATGCAGGGCATCGCTATTCCCTATTCCCTATTCCCTATTCTCTCTTCCCTGTTCCCTGTTCCCTGTTCCCTGTTCCCTAAAATCCAGAAATTTTGTACCTCATAGCTATGATAATTGCTATAGTCCTCTTCTGTCACTTTCCGAGTATAATGAATAGAGAAAGAAAAAAATCAAACTGTACAAGGTAGACACAGCAATGGATGTAGAGCTACAAGTTCTCAAACATTTACCAAGAGACCCCCAGCTGACAGTATCGGTAATAGACTCTTATTGTCAGACCTACAAAGATTTATTTAAAGAAGTAAGAAATTATGAGTGTTTCAAGTATTTACACTTAGGAATAATCTCACCAATAAAAAGAAAATCATTACCAGAAATAGCCAAAGTAGTAGGGATGAAATCGGCCCAATCACTACATCACTTTATCGCCAATTCTCCTTGGTCAGTAGAAGAACTTAAAAAGCGAAGAATCAAGGAAATAAAAAGTAAATTAAAGGGAGGAGCGATCAAATTAATAATTGACGAAACCGGAGATAGAAAAAAGGGCAATAAGACCGACTATGTAGCCAGACAATATTTAGGAAGTGTCGGGAAAATAGATAATGGCATAGTATCAGTGAATGCCTACGGATTGTATAAAAATATAACGTTTCCCTTAGTCGTTAAAATCTTTAAACCAAGAGGAACACTAAAACAAGAAGATAAGTACAAAACCAAAATAGATTTAGCCTCAGAAATAATCGAAGAGCTAGTAGATGAAGGATTAAATATTGAACTAGTATTAGCAGATAGTTTGTATGGTGAGAGTAGTAAGTTTATTAGGAAATTAGAGGAATGTAGACTGTCTTATGTAGTAGCAATTAGGAGTAATCATGGGGTTTGGATGCCATCCGAACAGACGGTTAGAGCGAACAGGTGGTGTAAATTTACCAGAACATTTAGTAATCAAAAATCAGAAATTAGATACATTAGGGAAATAGTCTATGGAAAAAGGAGAGCAGTAACTTACTGGGAAATAACCACAGACCCAGAAACAATGCCAGAAAATTCCACTTCCTTTGTGATGACAAACCTAACCGGTAATCTCAAGAAAACTTTAGGGAATTTGTATGGGTTAAGAACATGGGTAGAATATGGTTTTCGCCAGTGCAAACAGGAGTTGGGATGGACAGATTATCGCTTTACTAAATTTAAAGAGATACAGAAGTGGTGGGAAATAATCTTTTGTGTATATACAATGATTAGTCTAAAATCTCCAGCTTTTTTATCTTTAAATAAATCTCCAGAAGTAGAAAATGAGGCCACAGACACTGATGATGTGGAGGTTAGTAATCATCAACAATGGAATCATGAAGATGGATGGAAGAATGTCTTAAACAATTTGCGTTTACTAATTCAACCAATTATGATGTTATGGGTCATTTTTCCATGGTTAGATATTTTACCTAATACCAAGTTATTGCTGGGATTAAATCAGCTCATTAGGGAAATTAATCAATGTCAAACCTTTTTGTATTCTGGATAATATGGCTTATTTGTTACTCATTGATTCCGGAGAGTGACAGAAGAGGGATAGATTAATGATTGGTAATCAGGGTAAACGGATCTAAATTAGATTAGATTGAAAAATTGTATATTTTTTTTCTGTTGGAATGGATGTAATGGTATTTTTAAATTAAAGTAAAGTAATGAAGCGATGTCGCCCTATCAATACTGCTCTAATAAACTATTTTTTGATTAGAGAAATTTCTGTAGGAATTGTGATAATTTTTGTTCCCTGTTCCGATGATCCGCTGTTCCCTGCTCCCTGTTATCTTTCCTCTAGTTGCAAGGGCAAAGCATCGGGTCTATGATCTAATAAAATCAAAAGAAATCATGGTCGCCCAAATGCTTTGCCCCTCAATCATTAATAAGGTTTTTTAGCGGTTTTTAGCCTAATGAGCTACACAGAATTTTTTCCCTGTTCCCTAAAACCAGGAAATCTGTACCTCACAAAACTTAAAAACGCTATACTACCCTTATGAACTCAATCCCATCCAATCGGTGTGGAAGAACTCACCCCTGGGTTTATCCAGGCGCTCGTAGGTATGAGCACCAAAGTAGTCGCGCTGTGCTTGGGTCAGGTTTTGGGGTAAGCGATCGCGTCGGTAACTGTCGAAATAATCTAGGGATGCACTAAAAGCAGGGACTGGAATCCCTAATTTGTTTGATACCGCTAGCACTTCTCGCCAACCATCCTGACGATCCAAAATTGTTTGCTTAAATTCAGGAGCTAACAACAGATTGGGGAGTTGGGGATTTTGGTTGAAGGCATTCTTAATCTTATCCAAGAAGCCAGCTCGAATGATACAACCTCCTTTCCAAATCCGGGCAACTTCACTCAAGTTCAGATTATAGTTAAACTCTTCCGATGCCCGACTCAAGAGTGCCATGCCCTGAGCATAGGAACACATCTTAGAGCAATAGAGAGCATCGCGGACTTTGGTAATAAATGCTTTGACATCGCCATCATACTTGCCCACAGGACCAGTGATTTCCTTAGCTGCTGCTACCCGCTGATCCTTAAAAGAGGAAATGACACGAGCATTGACTGCAGCGTAGATGGTAGGAATTGACACCCCTAGTTCTAGGGAACTAACTACAGTCCACCGTCCAGTGCCCTTTTGTCCAGCAGCATCAAGAATCATCTCCACTAACGGTCCATTCGTTTCTGGATCAATGTATTTGAAGATATCCGCTGTAATTTCAATCAAAAAGGAATTTAGCTCATCAGTGGTGTTCCATTCAGCAAATACCTCATGTAGCTGCTTGTGATCTAATCCCAAAGCATTTTTCAGTACATCGTAGGCTTCAGCAATTAGTTGCATGTCGCCATACTCAATGCCATTGTGTGCCATCTTAACGTAGTGACCAGCACCACCCGGACCAATGTAGGTCACACAGGGACCATCATCAACCTGAGCCGCAATTTTGGTCAAAATTGGTTCTAAATCCTGGTATGCCGATGAAGTACCACCAGGCATTAAACTCGGACCATTGAGCGCTCCTTCTTCACCACCACTGACGCCCATGCCAACAAATCCCAATCCTGTGGCTTCTAAATCCTTGGTCCGCCGCTCGGTATCTTGGTACAGAGAATTGCCACCATCAATGATCATATCTCCTGGCTCTAGGAGAGGTTTGAGTTGCTCAATAACTGCATCAACTGGCTTCCCTGCTTTCACCATCACTAGGATTTTGCGGGGTCGCTCTAGAGCTTGAACAAACTCTTCCAAGGAATAAGCGGCTTTCACATCCTTGCCCTGAGCTCGCTCAGCCATAAATTTCTCGGTTTTGGCAGCAGTCCGATTGTATACTGCGATTGGGAAACCACGACTTTCTACATTAAGCGCGAGGTTTTCCCCCATTACAGCCAAACCAATTACCCCAAAGGTCCGTTGTGTCATAAAAATCTCCGCCAGTTTTGCTGTAGTAGTTGTCTAGGGTGGATTTACTCCCAGGTTAGCCCGATATTTTGGGTTGTTGCCTAAAGAAGACATTAAGAGTTCTGGTAGTAATACCATTGAGAAATGCTAGATTCAGATATGCGGAAATTCCTGATTGACACGGATACGGCTTCCGATGATGCGGTTGCACTCCTGATGGCACATAGTTGGCCGGATGTCCAGGTTGAAGCGATCACTATAGTTAGTGGAAATGTGCCTGTGGAACAGGGAGCAAAAAACGCCCTCTATACCCTCGAGATGTGCGGCGCATCCACCCCTGTCTACCTTGGCTGCCCTAAACCGATGCTCCGCCCATGCAAATATGCTTACCGATTCCATGGTGAAGATGGTATGGGTAACATGCACTACCCTGATCCCCAGGCTAAACCCCAGCTAGCTCATGGTGTGGATGTCATCATTGATACTATTAAGAGCAATCCCGGGCAAATCACCTTAGTTACTCTAGCACCACTGACTAATATTGCGATCGCATTACTTCGTGCCCCAGAAATAGCCTACCTAGTAAAGCGTTGCGTAATCATGGGTGGAGCCGCTAATGTGGTGGGCAACGTCACCCCAGCTGCGGAATATAACATTTGGGTAGACCCAGATGCCGCTAAAATTGTCTTTCACAGTGGCATGCCCATGGAAATGGTCGGTTGGGAATTAAGCCGTGGTGAAGCAGCATTGCTCCCCGCTGAGATCGCACAAATCAAAAACTTAGGCACAGACTTAGCACGTTTTGCTGTAGACTGCAATACTAGCGCCTTAGAAGCCAGTGTTAAGATTCAAGATTCCCCTGGCTTAACCCTTGCTGATCCTGTCGCGATGGCAGTGGCTCTCGACCCAGCCATCGTAACCAGGCAAGGTAAATACTACGTGGAGGTAGAAACAGTAAGCGAACTCACCCGTGGTCAAACTGTAGTGGATGAGCTGGGAGTACTCAACCAAACACCAAACATGACTGTAATCTGGTCTATCGATGCACCCCGATGGAAAGAACATTTATACCGTTGCTTGGGATAATTGTTAATTATATCTATTGCAAGAGTCATCAATTTTGCGAAAGAAAGGGATTTAGAATTTAGAATTTAGAATTTAGAATTTAGAATTTAGAATTTAGAATTTAGAATTTAGAATTTAGAATTTAGAATTTAGAATTTAGAATTTATAAAAAAATTATGACTATCCCAGATTAGTTGTGATAAATTACCATCAAATCATCTATACAAGCCTGGTTAAACAAGGATTATAAATAAAAAAGCAATTTTCATCAAAACAGCTTTTTGTTAATCAAAAATGTCTTGAAATAGACTAACTTAATCGAAAACTACTTTATCCAAAGTTCCCGATTCCCGATTCCCGATTCCCGATTCCCGATTCCCGATTCCCGATTCCCTGTTTCCTGTTTCCTTATGTCCCGTGCCAAAGCCCTAAAATACTACATAATAATCCGTCTTCTCCTAGCGCCCCTGATGCTATGGACCATTACCACCCTAGTGTTTCTTCTGCTCAGAGCTACCCCAGGAGATCCCGTGGATGCTGTATTAGGGAATCGTGCTCCAGATAGCGTTAAGGAAGAATACCGACAACAATTAGGATTAGCCGACCCGTTGTGGTTGCAGTATATTCGCTACTTAGGATCCTTGCTACGTTTAGACCTAGGTACCTCAATCACCAGCCAAGGTCAAAAAGTCTGGGAGATTATTCAACAACATTTCCCCGCCACTGTTGAACTATCAGTATGCGGCATGGCCATAGCATTCTTAGTTGGTATAGGAGTAGGTACTTTAGCGGCATCCCGCAGCGGAACAGTTTGGGATGTAGGGGGTAGATTATTTGGCATTATTACTTACTCCATCCCTCTGTTTTGGATGGGGATGGTGGTGCAGTTAATTTTCTCTGTTCAGCTGGGTTGGTTTCCCATCGGTACTCGCTATCCCATTAGCTTAGCAACACCAGAAGGATTTACTGGTCTATATACAATAGATAGTCTCTTTAGTGGTAATTTAGTTCAGTTTTTCACTGCTATCTATTATTTAGCCTTACCCAGTATTACCTTAGGGCTGCTGTTGAGTGGCATCTTTGAACGGATTGTGCGGGTAAACTTGAAGCAAACTCTCAAGGCTGATTATGTAGAAGCGGCCAGAGCTAGAGGTATTCACGAAAGGCGGATTGTTTTTGCCCATGCCCTGAAAAATGCCATGATTCCTGTGATTACAGTGCTCGGGTTGACCTTAGCTGCTTTATTAGGTGGAGCAGTGTTGACAGAGGTGACGTTCTCTTGGCCAGGGTTAGGGAATCGGTTGTATGAGGCAATTTCTGGACGGGATTACCCGACGGTGCAAGGGATTATGGTATTCTTCGCCACTATTGTGGTAATTGCAAGTATTGCCATTGATATTGTTAATGCTTTGATTGACCCCCGTATTCGGTACTAATCGCAATTCTTTAAAGTAGGAGTACTCAAACCCCAGAATATACTGGGTAAAGTGAGTGTGGTGAAGCTTACATGAGTGATTAAGTGATAGATAATTTGTATATGAGGCAACATTTTGCTTCATGATGAGTAAAGAAGCACGTAAGGAGTACTCCGAAAATGCTGGCATACCTCTTGGCGTTGGTTATTGCTCTTGGTAGCTTAGTCTTTTACCTAGCTGCCTTCTTTTTACCAGAGGTCCATCGTAAATATGACTTTATCTGGAGTGGAGTGGGATTATTCTACGCTCTAGTGTTATGGATTTGTGCTGGACGCATTACTGGCGGCGTCTTAATCGGTCAAATAGCGGGTGTATCGTTGGTAGGCTGGTTGGGTTGGCAAACCTTGACCTTGCGACGAGCCTTGATACCGACCGACCAAC
>NZ_JAAHHZ010000580.1:0-3099 GCF_010672005.1 Moorena sp. SIO4A5
TTTGATGACTTACTGACTGGAGGAAAGTAAGCGCGAATTGGACGAGGAAGACCAAAAAGTCGATTTCGCTACTTTAATGGTGATAAAGCTTACAGTAGTCAAGCGATTAGAGAAAAACTGCGTTTTCAGCGATGCAGCGCGGTCTTGGGGGTTTCCCCCACTCGCGCTTTGCATCAAGACAGGGAGCAACCCCTGTTATTCCCCCCGAAAAGCAATCAGAGAAAACGAGAACGCTTCAATCGTGGTCTGCAAACGAGAACTTGCATCGAGTCGAACGACTTATTAATCGCCTATAGCTTAATCGACGAATTGCAACTCGTTATGAGAAATATGCCATCAATTATCAAGGGATGTTGACTATTGCCTCTATATTACTCTGGCTTTAGTTGAAATCTTCTTTCTCCTGTTGCTGGTGATATCGATCACAGTTCCATGGTGATCTTTTAACTTTGCAGACACGCCCGCCCTAGTTTATGGTAAATTTTGTCAAATAAGCCCGTTATCTGCTCTAAGTTCATGCTGAAAGTGGCAACAGTCACTGTAATCCAGGAAGTTAATCAACCTGATGAACTAATTCCTGTATTGGTTTTGTGTCCATCTCAAGATGAGAAGCAGTTATTGTCTAGCGCTGACTTTTCTGCTTATTGCTTCCATTGCCTAGAGTATTCATCTCTACAAACAACGCCACCTAAACTCAAAGGTCAAGTCGATTTAGTAGCCTTTTGCCAAGATGCGATCGCTTATGCCAAAGTACATAAGATTGCAGCTGTTTATTACAGCTTTGATATCGCTAATTTAGTAGCTGCCGTGGTTTGTCAAAGCCTCAATATCTTTGGCCCTCGTCTTGAAAGTATATTGCAGTGTTTTCATAAGTTTTATGCCCGTGAAATTGACTCATATCCCCCCGGTTACAGTGTTGTACAACTGGACAATGAAAAAGATATTTTAATTGACAAGGACATTGTAAATACGCTGAGGTTTACCGTATTTGTTAAACCAGTTTGCTCGAGTTACGGGATGTTTTGTGGCAAGGTCGATCAACCTGAACAGTTACAACAGGTATGTAAAGATCTAGCCAGGGCTTATCAACCTTGGTGGCAAATGTATCGAGATTTATTCCAAGCATTTGTTGATGGCACAAAATACCCCTTAGCTGTAACATCTCAAGTTCCGCTTTTAGTTGAAGATCTGATTTCCGGTCAACCCTTAACCTGTGATGGCTTTGTTTATAGAGGACAGGTTCATTTTTTTGGTTTAGTGGATACCGTGGAAGCAAAGGACGGGTCAGTGGATTGTTATGTCTTTCCCTCTCAAGTGAGTCAGGCACAACAAAGGGCTATTTACGAACGAGTAGCTAATTTTATTCAAGATAGCGGTTTAGACAATAGCTTTTTCTGCGCTGAATTTTGGCTTCAAGAGCAAGGCTCCCCGGTCTTAATTGAAATGAATGCCCGGATGAGTGCTACATTTGGCTTTTTGTATCAGCAGAGTCTGAATTTTAATTTACCCAAAGCAGCTCTGACATTAGCCCAGGGAATTTGTCCAGATATTCCAAGCCAGACATTAGTAGAAAAAACACCCACCAGTTGTCGCCTGTATCTGTCAACTCGTAACAATGGTCTCGCCTCAACACTGTTTGATTTTAGCCTTGCCCAACAAACCCTCAGTTGCTCACAACTGATTACCTTTAATTGTGAAGCAGCAGACCAAATTAAAAATACTTACTATCATCCCACTCCACTGGCAGAACTAAACCTGGTTGGTTCTAACCGAGCTGCCCTACAGTTTTATGGTCAGCATCTACGCAATGCATTACTGCTAGAACGACGCTCCCCAGCCTATCAAATTGCCGTGGCCCAAGACTGCGTTCTCCAGGGGGGTGAGGGACTCTACTATGACCCCAGAAGTAATCAACTATTCTGCCTGGACTACGGTAATCCTCAGCTGATTCAACTGTGCTTAACAACCCGCAAGGTGCAGCGGTTCCCATTACCTGGTTTGTGTTACGGTCTTGCCCTATCGGGGACGGAAACTGTGGTGTTGTCTGGGGAGTTGGGACTGGTGGAGTTAAATCTCAATACCAAAGAGATCATACCAATTATCCAAGACTATCAGGGTAAACAGTTGGTTTGCAATGATGTAGTTATTGACAAAAACGGAAACATTTGGTTCAACACCATCGATGAGGATGCCACAGCAATTAGGGGAACAGGGGCACTGCTAGCCTGCAATCCCCAGGGGCAAGTCCAGGAAGTTTTTGCGGGGCTAGGTTATGCCAACGGCATGGGACTATCACCAGATGGGCGATCGCTCTACGTTGTGGATAGCTTAGAAAGGTCTGTTCATGTCTTCGTTCTCAATTCGGATCGAACTGAAGCAACCCTACCCGATATTCATGACCATCACAAATTTATCGTTGCCGATGAAACTGAAGGAGTACCCGATGGATTGGCTGTAGATGGGGCAGGTCGTCTTTGGCTCACATTTTGGTTTGGTGGCAAAGTAGTCTGTATCGATCCGCAATCTCAAGCAAGAGTCAGAGAGATTGTTCTACCTGTGATGAATATTAGCAGCGTGACCATTGTTGATTCTAAATGCGATCGCACTGCCGAATCACCCTGCAAATTGTTTGCTTGCTCATCTGCTGTTCCTTGGCTAGGGGGAAAAGTCTTAGCACCCTGGTATGCAGGTGATTTGCCAGGGTCGCGACAAGGATACCTTTTTGAAATCGATATCGAATTTTAAAATTTATTTTAAGGTTAGGGAAAACCCATTAAAGATAATACTTAAAAGGCTTTTCCTGCCTATATTCTGCCTAAGCATATGGGCTACTTCACAGCGTCGTTCGCACAGCGTGGCCATTCGCGTAGCGTGGCCAAAGGCCAAGGCCAAAGCCTGTGCCACGCACGCTACTTGAGGTGCAGTTACCCCTCAGCCGTTGGCCTTGGGCTTTTCCCCAGACTTTCAATTCTCTAAAATCTCGAACTATAAAATTATCCCGCAAGAGGTTTATTTTAAGCTGACGGCTGACAGCTGACGGCTGACAGCTGTTCGCGTAGCGTGGCCTACGGCCAACGGCTAAATACTTACAAACCAACC
>NZ_JAAHHZ010000581.1:0-3097 GCF_010672005.1 Moorena sp. SIO4A5
AAGCAGCCAGACAAGCAGCAGAACTAGAAGCTGAGTCGATCCGCACCCTAGCAGAAGCAAATCGGGATAAAGCCTTGGCAGAGGCAGAAGGTAAACGATCCCTGATCGAAGCCGAAAATTCCATCAGCGATGCTCAGCTCAATGCTAAAATCATCACTACCATATGGCCAGAGTTAGCCCCTCAACTACCAGAAATTGCCAAAGCCTTGGCTCCCCAGCCAGGAATTTTGGGAGATACTCGGATTTACTCCTTCCCCGGTGTCAATGGCAATAATGGTAACGGAGCTAGCAGTGTAGGTGACATCAACAAACTGCTACTGTCTACCACTGGCTTATCAATGATTAATGGTTTGTTAGAGGAAGGCAAGCTAGGGGAGTTAATTAGTCAAATCCGCCAGATGATGAGTAACAACAGTAGCACAATCACCAGTAACACAATCAAACCAAAGGATAAGAAAACCCCGACCACCGATATCATCCCATCACGGGCAGCAGCCACCTCAAACCTTACCGAAAAAAACCACCTTAGCCACCCAAGCATCAAGAAACCTAAATCAGGGAAAGGCTGAATGCTTACGTATGAAGAATTCATAATTCATACTTCATGCTTCACAATTCATAGTTTCTTTGTATAGTTCGAGCAATCTTCGCTCCAATTTGATAACCTAGCTAAAATAATCTCGGAAGAAAAACAGCGTGGATATTCAAATTGGGCGAGGTAAGATAGCTCGCAGAGCCTACGGCATAGATGAAATTGCACTTGTTCCCGGACAGCGGACACTCGACCCCAGTTTGGCTGATACTCGCTGGCGTATTGGTGGTATTGAACGGGAAATTCCGATTATCGCCAGCGCTATGGATGGGGTGATTGATGTGTCCATGGCAGTCAAGTTGTCCCAAATTGGGGCAATGGGGGTTCTCAACTTAGAAGGGATTCAAACCCGTTATGCTGACCCATCACCGATTCTAGACCGCATTGCTTCGGTGGGAAATTCTGAGTTTGTTCCCCTGATGCAGGAACTTTATAGTTCACCGATTAAGCCAGAATTGATTACCCAGCGAATTCGGGAAATCAAGGACCAAGGTGGTATTGCAGCTGTGAGTCTGACCCCTGCTGGAGCCAGTAAATATAGTCAGGTAGTGGCAGAGGCTGGTGCTGATTTAATGTTTGTTCAAGCAACAGTCGTTTCTACAGCTCACCTGTCACCAGAGTCCATCAATCCCCTGGATTTGGCACAGTTTTGTCAGGATATGCCCATGCCAGTAATTTTGGGGAATTGCGTGACCTACGACGTTGCCCTCAATTTGATGAAAGTTGGGGCAACTGCTGTCTTGGTGGGTATTGGTCCTGGTGCTGCTTGTACCTCTCGGGGTGTCTTGGGTGTCGGTGTACCTCAGGCAACAGCAGTTGCAGATTGCGCTGCTGCCCGTGACGACTACTATCAGGAAACCGGTAACTATGTGCAAGTGATTGCTGATGGCGGTTTAATTACAGGAGGTGACATCTGTAAGTGTATTGCTTGTGGTGCTGATGGGGTGATGATTGGTTCTCCTTTCGCCCGTGCCAAAGAAGCTCCCGGACAAGGATTTCATTGGGGGATGGCAACCCCTTCCAGCGTGCTACCCCGTGGGACACGAATTAAAGTCGGCAGCACTGGCACACTTGAGCAAATTCTGACTGGACCAGCCCAAATGGATGATGGTACCCACAACCTTTTGGGAGCATTGAAAACCAGTATGGGAACCCTCGGAGCAAAAAACCTCAAGGAAATGCAACAAGTGGAAGTAGTGATTGCTCCTTCTCTGCTAACAGAAGGGAAAGTGTACCAGAAAGCTCAGCAGTTGGGTATGGGGAAATAATATAGTGTCCAGTTGAATACTTATCATTCTTGGTTGTTCATCAATTGAAAATTGAAACTTTAGCATTGACAATTACCAAATATTATGGTAATTCATAAATTGAACAGGTTTTTTAAAGGTTTCTAAAGTTCACGAACAACTGTTGTCAATAGTTAAAGCTAAATAGTTAAAGCTAAATAGTTAAAGCTAAATAGTTAAAGCGATGATTATAGATACTTATCGCGACCACCGCCAATCGTCAAAATTTTTCGACTGGCTTGGAAATTGCTGAAAAAAAATCAACGGTGACATACAATGGAAAAAGCGGAGACAAATGTTTCCGTTCACTCCTCACACCACACTCCGCCCGGACATAGTTCGGGCGGTTCCTTATTTTATATTGAAGGTTGAAAGTTGAAGGTTGAAGGTTGAAGGTTGAAGGTTGTTTGGTTGAAGGTTGTTTGGTTGTTCGCCTTTGGCGTTCGGTGTAGGGTAGGTTGAACGGCGTTGCTTAATAATGGAATGATTTTAAGAGTGTTTAGGTGCGCGCCTCCAAGGCCGGGTTCCCCGGCCTTGGGTCGCACCTGTGGAATAGGCATCTTGCCGTGGAATGGGCATCTTGCGTGGAATGGGCATCTTGCGTGGAACTGGCATCTTGCCAGTTTCATGCTTATTTTCGGGCGGGCAGGATGCCCACTCTACTCCTATTCATTCAAAGACTGACGCAACGCCGGTTGAACGCGATTGCGTGGCCGAAAAGCCAAGGTTGAACGCGATGGACGAAGTCCCGCTTTCAGCGAACGCGTGGCCGAAAAGCCAAGGTTGAGACGATAACCTGTAACCTGTAACCTTCAAGCTGTAACCTTCAAGCTGTAACCTTCAACCTGTAACCTTCAACCTGTAACCTTCAAGCTGTAACCTTCAAGCTGTAACCTTCAACCTGTAACCTGTAACCTAATAACCTGTAACCTGTAACTTGTAACCGCCTCACCTGTTCCGCCCTATGGGAGTGTCAACTTTTGCCCAAGATATTTAATCGGTGTTGTGACTATGGTAAAATTTCGGAGGTACGTAGCAAAAGTATTCGCAAGGATTTCCAGGCATGTCAAACGCCGCCCCAGTTACAGACTCGAGCTTTCAGGCAGAGGTACTTGAGAGCGACATCCCAGTATTGGTAGATTTTTGGGCACCTTGGTGCGGTCCCTGTCGGATGGTGTCTCCGGTTGTGGATGAGATAGCACAGCAGTACGAAGGTCAG
>NZ_JAAHHZ010000582.1:0-3095 GCF_010672005.1 Moorena sp. SIO4A5
AAACAGACCCCAACGGGCGTCCTCACCCCATTTATGGTAAGGGAAAAGGTGGTGATGGTTGGGGACCGGATGTGCGAGGAGGTTGGGTGGATGGACGCAACACGGACAATCTCCGGGCAATGCGAGAGATTTCCGTTTATCTGATGGCGGAGGAAACCGGAAATGAAGAGACTAGGCGTCTGTATAAAAAGAAAATTCAGCGCTATGTCTGGGCGCTCTACAACATTGGTATGGGAGAGTGGGATTCAGAGACTTACCATGGTCACACCTTTGCGGCTTATCTAAATCTCTACGACTTTGCGAAGGAGCCGGAGGTGAAACAACTGGCGAAAGCGGCTCTAGATTGGATGTCAGCGGCGGCAGCAGTGAAATATTATCGAGGTGGTTTTGGCGGACCGACTAAGCGGGATTACGGCAAAAGTAATGTGGTATACGGAGCCAGTGCTGCCCGTCTGTTCTGGCTTTATTTTGGCGATGTTACCTTAGTGAATCCTAAGCCAGAACGGGATGTAATTCACGTAATTACTAGCGCCTATCGACCTCCCCAGGCGGTGGTAAAGTTAGCTCGTAAGCAGTTTCAGAAGCCTGTGGAAATCCTGGCTAGTAAACCAGTCTATGAAAATTGGAAAGCTGGAGGTGAGGACAAACCAGGATATTGGGAAACCACCTTCTTTGGTCATACCTATCAGTTGGGGAGTTTGGCGGGTGAGTTCCCCGATGGTGATGTCGGACCATTCAAGCTAATGGCATACAATCAAGAGCGGGGTGTAGATTTTTTTGTTGCTAATACTGGTGGTGATTGGGTGAAGCCAGGAAAAAATCAGGGCGACCAAGTTGGGCAATACCGTAACCTAGTTCTTTGGTTAAGACCAGCTACGGATAGACCATTCTTTTTCCAATTACCTAAGACGGCTCAAGCAGAAATAGAAGATGGGATTTGGTTCTTTAAACTGGAGAAAACCTGGTTAGCGATTCGCTCGATTAATTTGGATACCTATACTGAGGTGGCTATACCCAACCAGAAATTCGCCCAGCTCTATAGTCAGGAAAAAACTCTGAAGGCAACACCCCTAGGCAATAGCTATGCTGGCTTTGCTCTAGAAGTAGGAGAGGAGGAATCTCATGGTAACTATGAGGATTTTAAACAGGCAGTTAAGACAAAAAGTCAGTTAGATTTACGTGAAATTGCCATAGGTAAAGTGCAGTGGATTGGTAGCACTGGTGAGAGTCTTAAACTGACCTACAATCCTAAAAATGACTTGCCAAGTCTGACGCGAAATGGGATAAAACATGACTGGTCAAAACACCTTGATCTGTACAAACCAGTTAATGGGAATGGACCAATTTCTCTAGGTTGGAAAATAGGTAATCTCCGGGTTGACGCAGGTGATTTGGTGTTTTAAAATTGAGTATTAAGTGTTGATTTATCGCTAAATATTCCCTAAGAGGATGTCTGAAACCAATAGTCAGCACTGCGGTAATACAAGTCATTTTTTAACGAATAACGTTGATTATATAAGTCATTATTCTGGAGTCTAGACTAACTGGTGTTGAAGGAGTTGTAATGCCTTCAGCGCACCCTCGTTGGTTAGGTTTGGTGCCCATAGAATCACAAGGTTAGTATTTTAAATACAATCGGTGAAGCAAATACCATTAGCCCCCTACTAGGGTGACTGATAGGAAACTTGTCAGACATGTTATAGCGCTACGCGCAAGGCAATAGGCATGCTAGCAATAGGCAATAGTTTCCTAGAACAGCTTTTGCTGCTTGTATCAATGTCCTACCCTTAATGGTTAGTGCTATAAGTTAAAATTTTAGTCCCCATTTATTTGTGATAAACAAAAAAAATAAGTCTTTATGGATAAATCTCTATTTTTAGATCATCAATAAAATGCCAAAAATCAGGAAACTATCAAGCCGAAGCGGCAAATTTATCCTTTACTACTGAGCCTATTGGGTTTAATCCTAGCTGGGATAGCTGTGTCAAGCAAGTATTTTGTATCAACATCCCAAGATAGAACAATCCCACTAAGTGGTCGGATTGAGGGGGACGAAACTGATATTGGGACGAAAGTTGGAGGTAGAGTTAATTTTGTAGCTGTGCAGGAAGGGAAAGAAGTAAACAAAGATCAGAACATTGTGCGGCTTGACGATCAAGAAATTCAAGCTCAGTTAAAAGGTGCTACTGCTCGTTTAGTTTCTGCTCAGCAACAGGAACTTAAAGCCCGTCTGCAAATCAATTTAGTCGAAAGTCAAATTCTGGAGGTGCAGCTAAATCTCAAAAAAGCACAAGAAGATACCAGAGGTCAAGTCTTACAAGCTGAGGCATCAGTTGCAGCTAATGTTGCTCAACTTAATCAAGCGTTTGCTAAGTTAGAAGAAGCTCAATCTGAATTAAACTTAGCAAAAGCTAATCGCGATCGCTTTGCTCAATTGGTGGAGCAGGGAGCCGTAAGCAAACAACGATTTGACCAAGCTCAGACAACGTTTGAAAAAGCCCAAGCAACTGTTAAAGCAAGTCAAGCATCAGTTAATGCTATCGGCAAATTAGTAAATGTAGCACAGGGTCAGTTAGTACAAGCCCAAACCTCTACTCTCAACCCAGAGATTATCAACGCTCAACTGAGCAGATTACAAACTCAGTTAGCCCAGGCTCGTTTACAACTGGCTATGGTTCAAGCTGAAGTTGAGATTGCCAAAGCTTTCCAACAAGAGATTAAAAGCAAAATAAGTGATCTGAAAATTGCCAGTCCCATTGATGGTGTGGTTATTACTCGTCTGGTTGAACCGGGAGAAATAGTTAGTGCTGGTCAAACACTCTTAACGGTGATCGATCCCAACAATGTTTATCTACGAGGATACGTTCCTCAAGGAGATATTGGCAAAATTCGAGTAGGACAGAAAGCTAAGGTATTTCTTGATTCAGACCCAGATCAACCTTTAAGTGCTACAGTGACTACTATTGATAGGGCAATCGCATCTAAATCAGGAAAACCAACGAAGCTAAAGTGATTGGACTTGTTTTCCACAATATTTCTCATTTTTGGTTGGTTAAAGGAGCATGCCAACGGGGTCGGAACAATCTGGCGGCATG
>NZ_JAAHHZ010000583.1:0-3094 GCF_010672005.1 Moorena sp. SIO4A5
ATTTTTTGCATCAACAGTTCCTCAACTACCGATGGCAGTTCTTTTTCCCAAAGCTTCTCATAGGGAGTGAGCATATAAGCCTGAGGACCACCGACCAGCTTGAGTTCACCAGTCTGAATGTTACGCACATAGATACCTTCATTCTTATCGAGGGGAATGGCTTGACGCTTCTCAACCACTTCCACTTCCACAGGGGGAATATAATCTTGTGGCCCAGCAATCATCCACAAATCCCCTGGTTGATGAGTAATGACCTGGTCACCTTCCCCTTCATTAAAAGCTTCTTTGGCTCGAAGCAATAGTGATTCGAGCTCACTGAGAACATAGATGTTTTGGATACCATTCTCCAAGGACTCACCAGGATGCAAGAAAAATGATGTTCTCCCCTGGCGAATCTCTCGCATACCCAGCTGAGGTTTACCAGACTCATCAATCGGGTCAAGCACAATACACCATTCGTGATCGCTCAGGGTAGTAATCGTGACTTCTCCCACTACATCTTCATAAACATCGGGAATATGAATTTCTGCATCTTCAAAGGTGACCAACCATTCATCTCCAGCTTTACGCTGACGACCAAAAATATCAGTAAAGGTGCGTTTAGCTTTGAGATGTAATGCTTTTTGTTCTGTCAAAATGTAAGCATTAATAATGCCAATTACTTCTTCATCTACACCAGGTAAATAGGCTCCTTCTTCTCTAACGAGCCATTCTTCACCTGCTCTACGTCTATTCCTTTGACGATCGGTGCAATTTTGCCGTGCTAACAGGTGTAAGGCTTGGTTAGGTTTAATCACCTCAGCTGTTACTGTCTCAACTACTTCAACCTCCACTCGGGGAATATAGGTTCCAGGTCCTTCAAATAGCCATTCATCACCTGCTAAACGGTTAATTGTTTCAGTCTGGGTTTCTCCATCAACTATTCTCGTAACGGTATCGGTAAAATCCCGAATTGCTCTCAGACGCAGTGCTTGATTGGTCTCGACTACTGCCAGTTGGGTGACATCCCCTACTAGTTTCTCGTTTGGATAAAGGGGAAACGGATCTTGCGCGAAGCGAATTTCCAGATCACCGTAGCGCAGTCGAATTTGACCATGCTGATCAGCAATGGGTTGACCGTCTTCATCCCGGAGTAACGGATTAGCAACCACACAATAATACCGAGGCGGCACAATAATCATCGGTTCAGGTTTTAAGATCAGCCGCTCGTGATCGCGAAGGGTAATGGTTTGAGGACCAACCTCCAGTCGGGTAACACCAGTGTTGTTGTCTAGAACATGAATAAACTGTTGGGGCTTGATGCGAATCACTTCACTAGTTGTCCTAGGCACTTCCATTTTCTTCTCTGTTTTACGCTCAGTTGTAGTCATAGTCTTGGTCTAATCGAACTGGATTACTAAGTTGCCTTCATAGGTCGTAAGTAGTCAGACACAATTAAAGCAGAATTTTTTTACAAGGTAACTTCGGATCAGGAAATTTCACGATTCATGTAGGATTACTATAGTTCATGGTTTATCCCTAAAGCCTAATCAACAATCAACTATTTTGTAACCTGACAGCAAATGAACTCCCTATAAAACTAACCTAACCTTTATTTTTCTGTTCTGCTAAAATAACCAAAACTCGTTATGACTACGTCAAGTTTATGGAGTTGGGAGCAATTTCATCTGCTGATCGGCACATTAAGGATAAAGGATCAGGGATGAGGGATTAAGAATTAAGGATTAGGCACCCTTAGATTATGCTTGATACCATTAAGTACTAACAACTATTAACGATTAATCATTAACCCAACCCATGAAAATACTAATAATTTTTTTTTACGATATAATCAGGATGATTACTATCTAAGATTAAACAAATAAGGGGCATACTATGAATCGTGATGAATTCCTAAAACGCTACGAAGCCGGTGAAAGAGATTTTTCTGGTATTAATTTTAAAAAGGCTAACTTGAAAAGTACTAACCTCAAGGGTGTTTGTCTAAATTATGCTGACTTGAGTAATGCTGATTTAGAGGAAGCTAGTTGGGATGATGTGGATCTAAGTCATGCTAACTTGAGGAATGCTTACCTATATGAAACCACTATCGAAAATTCCAACCTCACTAAGGCTAACTTGAGTCATCTAGTAGCATCTGAATCAACCTTGGAAAACTGCGACTTTAGTGGTACTGATCTGAGCTATGCTGATTTATCTGTAATCTATATGGCTGGTAGTAAGCTCACGGATGCCAATTTTACTTATGCTACCTTATGTGACGTTTACCTAGGTGATTCTGACCTGAGCAATGCTAACCTCAGTTATGCCCGTATGCTAGGGGTTGATGGCTGGAAAAAAGCTGACCTTAGTAGTATAAATTTTACTAAAGCTATCTATACGTCATGCACTGAGTTTCCGACTGGATTTAACCCATCAAAAGCAGGAGCAATCTTTATTTGTGCAGAGGCTGACTTAAGCGGTTTAGACTTGAAAAATATCAACCTTGGTTATGAGGAAATGTCTGGCGCTAACCTTAGTCATGCTAATTTGAGTGGTGCAAGACTGTATAATAGTGACTTGAGGGGCGCAAACCTAAGTTATGCCAATTTAGAAGGTGTTGACTTTCATGATGCTGATTTGAGTGAGGCTAATTTTAGCCATGCTAATCTTAAAAAGGCTAAATTAGCTAAGGCTGAATTAAATGATGCTATTTTCTGTAACACTATTATGCCTAATGGTAGGATTAGAAATAATAAGTAATTGTTAGCTAGATCAATTTAGCTCAGTGAGAATATAATTCTTGGTAATTGGTAATGTGTAATGGCTAATGGCTAATTTTGGTTACTCCCGTACCATTGGCTTTCCTTATCAAAGCAGTGGTTTTCTTTTGATTATACCATTCCTTGAAGCAGCAACTCCTCTCCCGGCAGCGTTGCTTAATAATGGAATGATTTGAAGACTTTTGTGGAATGGGCATCTTGCCCGTTCCTGACGGTGCGACCCGTGGCGAATTTAATTCTTAATGGGTCAAGCGCACCGGATCTTTTTGGGCAGGCAGGATGCCCACCCCACTCATATTCATCCGAAGATTCAGCAATGCCACACCAAATTT
>NZ_JAAHHZ010000584.1:0-3089 GCF_010672005.1 Moorena sp. SIO4A5
TCTCGCATTGCCCGGAGATTGTCCGTGTTGCGTCCATCCACCCAACCTCCTCGCACATCCGGTCCCCAACCATCACCACCTTTTCCCTTACCATAAATGGGGTGAGGACGCCCGTTGGGGTCTGTTTCTGTCCAGGTTTTAGCACCGTCAAACATTCGCTGTTTGTAGGTCGGGTCGAGAAATTGCCCAAAGAAGAAGTATTTTCGGATTTGTCCTTTGAGGGTGAAAGCGTAATAGTAGTCAATACCCTCAGTGTGTTGGTTATCTTCAGCTTGGGCATCTTCTGATTGCAGAAACTCTAGGGCTTTCTCCCGATTGCCAAAAATAAAATCAAACATGGCATAGGGATAAGACCGCTTCTCATTTTCCCCGTAGTTGTTGCCATAACCTTTACCACCGTAATACTGAATGGCCTGGTTGGCTCGCACCCAGAATTCCGATTCCAATTCAGGAGTCCACTGATTCCTATACTTGGTCGCAATCGGTAAGGGTTCAATCTGAATTAGATCAGTAACAGATCTGCTAATCACTGGTTTAGCCTCTAGCGCTGGTGTGGTCGGTATAACTTGGTGGGTACAGCCCAAGACAGCACCAGCCACCAAGGAAGCTACTAGTAAGTTACGAGATTTCGGAGATTTCACCAGATTTCACCAGTTGTAGCGATTGGCCTCAATTCTTACACAACAACCAAAACAGTACACCTGAGCGTCAACCCTAAATTAAACATCGGCACTTCACAATTTTTAATCATGGGCAATGGGGCTCAGAACCCCCAGGGATTGAGAAATTCAGGATATAGTCATGTTCGATTTACTATTTGCTCGCAATTTGGCCACTACACTAATTATACTCACTGTCTTCATTCTTGGCTTAGACAAGTTGTATCGGCAGGATCAAAACCCTGGAAAACTCCAAAGGGTTCAGCACATGGAACACGCCCTTCGAGTCTGATTTGCGCTCAAGGCAACTCAATTCCGTTGAGATTCCCTGAACTAGGTGTGGAATAGGAGCCAGTTCCCTAGTTCGACCCAAGTTACTGGTTTGTCAGATCGCTGTGAATATTAGTAGACAAGAGCCCTATAGTAACCATGGATAAGGCAAGTACGTAATTATTCGTAGGCCACTATTGCGAGTGGCTCAGAGATTTCCGAGATTTTGCGGATACGGTTTACTGTCATTTCCGATTACTGTTGTATATGGTAGTTTTAACCTTTTGCTGCATCCCCCTGGGGCACCCAACCGCCCATCAGGGGTTTTTTGTATTGAGTGTGGCTAAATTTTATCAGTTATAGTATGCTGTAGTCTTAACCGTAATTTAAGGAGAGCGCAGTGGGGAGTAGGAATCGGGTTTTGATAATGTCTAGATTAGGCTAACCGTCGCCACCCAGTCTTATCCCCTAAACTCAAGGTCTCCCAACGTTACTACACTTTTAATAATCGGCAAAAAATTCAAGCTAGGCTAGTATTAGCCTGGGCAATACCTAAATTTTTCCAGATAAAGGACAATTGATTTTAAGCTTTTTAAGTTTTGTAGCCCTATAACTTAAATTCAAAGGTGACATAGTTTTCGATTATTTTTTACAAAACTATTATATTTATATATAAAATTATTTTGATATTAACTATTAACATAACACTCAGAAATTAGTAAAAAATACTTGGCATTGGTTTGATTATTTTCACATAATTGAGTATTGATTTAATTTTTATTAAAGTTTTTTTAAAAAATTAAAAATATTCGGTAAAGCCTGCCATTAAAAAAAGCAAAAAACAACTGATATAGAAATCCTAATTAAAACGTCATAAACATCAACAGGAGGATGGGTGGATTCTTCCCCATCTTCCCCATCTCCATAAATCATCCCCCTACAGGTGCAACGCTCCAGATTTATCTGTGGGGAGTCGTCAAAGCTAACAAGTTCTGATGGTACAAAGCGCACTAAAAACCGGAATTACGGGCTTGCTCCATCAATTGCTCAGCCCTACGTCCCCACTGGGGATTACCTTGGCTATTGTAAAGGTCTCTAGCATACTGCAAGACTTGCAGAGCATCACTAAACCGGTTTTGGCGCAGAAATACTACACCAGCAGCATAATAGGCATTAGCGTAATTCGAGTTAGCTACCGCTGCTTGCTGGAATGCTGCCAGAGCACCATCCAAATTTCTCTGACTAAATAAAATTCCCCCGATATTGTAGTGGGCTTCGGGGTATTTGGGATTGATTTTGATCGCTTGCTCAAACGCCTTTTTTGCCTCCTCCAGCTTGCCCTGTTGCCTATAAATCAGTCCTAAATGATATGGCGGTTCGGGAGCATTACGGCTAAATTGCATTGCTTGTTTAAATGATGCGATCGCTTGTGCGGGTGTTCGCAACTTGGACATAACTAGACCCATGTTATAGTGAGCAACACCAAGTTTAGGGTCAAGTTCCAGAGCTCTTTCTAGATATTCCCGTGCCTGAGACAAATTCTTTCCTTCCAACAGAGCAGCCCCTAAATTAGCAAAGGCTAGAGCAAATTCTGGATCGGTCTGGGTCGCCCGATAAAAGGCATCGGCTGACGCCTGCAATTTTCCAACCTGCCGCAATGCTAGGCCCAAGTTGTAGTGTGCTGGTGCTAGCTTGGGATTCAGTTGGGCTGCCTTTTCAAACGCCACGATCGCTTCAAGTACCTTACTCTGTTGAATTAATGCCAGTCCTTGGTTAAGTTGCTCGAGGGCTGCGGGTTGAGTTGGTTTGAGTGCTGGGAGATACTGAGACTGGGCGATTAGTCTACCACTGTAACGGTAAGGGCGAGTAAGGGGATGATGTCTACTCAGTCTCCCTGGTGAATCATTCAGATGATCTGGGTTAACCCCTAGGGCATGGGAAACTAGTGGCTGTGTCAGCACCAACAGCCAACTGACTCCTAGGAAGAAATAGCCTCTGGCAGTGACTTTTCTGTTAACAAACATTAAGTTGAGTGGGAATAAATTTTGCTTAAGATTTTTGAAACATTTTTTTTTATAGTTGTTACGTGTATTCATATTTTTTGAAAATTAGTGACCTAGAGTTATCTTACTTAACAGTTTTAGTAGTTTACATTACAAG
>NZ_JAAHHZ010000585.1:0-3088 GCF_010672005.1 Moorena sp. SIO4A5
TAGAAAATATGTTTAGCTGGAATGGTGTTGCCCATCAGCTGAGTCAGCTCTATGAGAGCTTGCTGGAAGCAAAATCAGAGAATTTGGCAACAACTAGTGCCTGAAATCTATTGGGCACATTCATTCCGTGGCAATCAGGATAGATGTCAAAGGTTAAAGGATTAAGTTACGACCCTAGTATTCCTTTTGCCTTTTTGCATGGGTCCTATTCATCCTGATGGGTGGTATAACTCTTGTATCTGTAAATTGGGAAAGTTTGGTAAATTGGATATCCTATATGTTGGCAAGCGATTGCTTCGTGAGTCCGGAATGATGTTACATTAAATTTCTTGTTTTGACCTTCAAGCAAGGAAAATAAAAGGTTATTGCTGTTCGCGTAGCGTAGCCCTTCGGGCTAATCGATATTGATCACAAAACCAGGCTAATCATTCCCGATGTTCCTGTAACTAGCATGTAACTAGGGTTTATGCATCCTACCAGTTATCCAATCTCCAATTCCCAATCCCCAAGTAGCAAGAAGAACTTGAATTATGGGTTCCCAAGGAGCTTATAAGCCATCCCTATCTAAGCATAGTGGTCAACAGCAGTATCGATCTTCTCCACAACTAACAGGAGGAGCCTATGAGTTGGAAGCCAGCAAACTCGATCTGCGTCGTATATTAGCTGCTGCTCGTCGTCGAGCTGTCTTGATGGCAGGGGTGGCCCTTACTGTGACATCCGGAATTATTGCCAAAACTTTAAGTGCAGTTCCGATCTATGAAGGCAAATTCCAGCTGTTACTCGAACCCATATCTGGTGAAGACCCGTTGGAGTTGCAGGCAAAACCCGGGGTACATAGCATTGCTGCTCCAACTAAAAGTTTCGACTATGACACTCAAATTCAGGTATTAAGCTCTCCTCAGGTTATGTCTGAGATTGTGGAGCAAATTCAAACCCAATATCCAGAAATAAACTATCATACTCTCCGGGAAGGAATGATGGTATCCCGACTGCGAGAAACCAAAATTTTAGAAGTTGCCTACCAAGATTCAGACCCCGAAAGAATTCAATTTGTTTTGGAAAAGGTTGCTCTGGGCTACATCGAGTACTCTAAGCAACAACAACAGGCTAGCATCAAACAAGGCATTGAATTTGTCTCGAATCAGCAGCCGAAAATACAAGGACAAATTAATCAGCTTCAGCTACAACTCCAGCAACTCCAGCAGAAGTACAACCTGATTAATCCACAACTTCAGGGTGAACTGTTGACGAATCGGGTCAATGCTATTGTCGAACACAGACAAGCTACCCAAACTCAGCTGCGAGACACGATTATACTGTATGGGAAACTCAAAGGTCAGTTGGGGCTATCCTCACAGCAAGCGGAAGCAGTAGCTAACCTGATCGCAACACCCCGTTATCAACAATTGCTCAACCAACTTTCTAAAGTAGAAGGTCAGATGGTGTTGGATTTAGCAGAGTTCAAGGAAAACCAATCTACCTTTGAAGGATTAAGGCAACAACAGCAAAATTTACTCCCCCTGTTAAGCCAGGAAGCAGAAAAGGTGATAAATAGCCGTATTCAGGAGTTGAGTGGCAATGCTCCATCGGCTTCCTCAAGTAAAGTTCGCCTGAATTTGATTCAGCAGCTAGTAGAGACAGCGAACCAAATTAAGGTTTTAGAGATGCGCCAGGTCGCAATCGCTAAAGGGGAAAGTCTGATCAGTGAAAAACTTAAACAGCTAGCTGTGATTGCCGATCGATATACAGAACTCAAGCAGAAGATTGAGGTAGCAACAGAAAGCCTAAACCGCTTTGAGTCAGTTCGGGAAACTTTGGAACTTGAATCAGCTAAAACCAGTATCCCTTGGCAGACAATTGTTGAGCCGCAACAACCTGAAAAACCAATATCCCCAAATTTGCCTGATACTTTGCTCCTAAGCGCAGCCGCAGGGATAGTTGCAGGTGCCACGGCTGGGTTTTTAGCAGAAAAGTTACATCATTTACTTAACAGCACTGACGATATCAAAGAGTATACTCGCTTTCCAATATTAGCAACAATCCCCTTTAACAAAGAACTCCAGAAATGCACTACCGTTACTGGTGTGGGCATAATACCCGAGCCAGAAGCCTCAGCTCCACAACTCGGTGTGGGATCTGGTAGTTACCAGATTTCTCCTGTTTTAGAGGCGTTTCGCTCTCTCCAAGTTAATCTCCAATGTCTGTATTCTGAGAAACCCATTAGCGCTATAGTGGTAACTTCTGCTGAACCAGTAGATGGTAAATCCACTACGGCTATATTCTTAGCCCTGGCAGCAGCAGCAATGGGGCAAAAGGTTTTACTGGTGGATGCTAATCTGCGCTTTCCTCAGATTCATCAGAAGATGGATTTACCTAATTTATGGGGACTGAGCGATGTTATTTCTAGCGAAATCAAGGTTGATGATGTTATTCAGCGATCGCCTCTAGAGGAAAATCTCTGTGTTCTAAGTGCTGGTCAAATTTCCCCCGACCCCACCAGGCTTCTCAATTCCCCAAAGATGGAGAATTTAGTTCAATATCTCAAAGAGCGGTTTGAGCTGGTAATTTTTGATACCCCTCCCCTACTTGGTCTGGCGGATGCTAGACTTCTGGAGCCTAATACCGATGGGATATTGATGGTGGTAGGTTTAGGGAAAGCTAAGCAAATTTTGTTCAAAGAAGCTCTCTCGGAATTGAGAATTGCTCATAGCAGAGTTTTGGGTATTGTTGCTAATGGTTTAAAAGGTTACACTACCGGTAGCTATGATTACTATCATCATTACTTTGGTAATACTCTTGAGGAAACCAAAGTTTAAAACCAAAGTTTACTAGTGATTCATCATTGGTCATGGGTGATTTGTATCTACCCTCAGAACAAAGAGTGAATTATAAATAACTAACGACAAATAACTAACGACAAATACATCAATGATTCACTACTCACCAAGGTAGACTGAAGGGGAAGCGACTACTGAAGCTGTCATGACTAACCGCCTTGCCCAATCCCAAAGCCTTTATCTACGTAAGCATGCTGAAAATCCGATCGATTGGTGGCCTTGGTGTGAAGAAGCGCTATTAACAGCAAGAA
>NZ_JAAHHZ010000586.1:0-3073 GCF_010672005.1 Moorena sp. SIO4A5
AATCAAAAGACGATTTATATCATTGCTGGAAGCAATAACAGTGTAAAGTTTTGTGTGTAAGGTTTGGTAATTAGTAATGGGCAACGGAGACTTGTGATTACTCCCAAACCATTACCCATTACCGAAAACAATGGAAAATTAACACTAAAAAAAAGCTAGACACCATAGGTTTTTTTTGTGTTTTGTTTTTTTTCTAATTTAATCAAATTTAAGTAACCAATAGCATCATAATTTATTATAATTAATATAGCATCTATCTCTAGATATATTGAGAAAATCAATACCTAGCTTCTGACGGTGAAAAAAGGGTGAGCAATCTACTAAATTTTTGTCAGTGAGTATTAAACTTTTTTTATGAAAAATTATGGAAGCTATAGATTATTCAGAAGAAATAGATTTTCATAAATACTGGCTAGTTTTCAAACGGCGTTTTTTGCCAGCAAGCCTAGCATTTGGTGGTGTTTTCGGTCTGGCCGCATGGTATGTTTTCTCTCAAAAAACTGTTTATTTAGCAGCAGCTCAACTGTTGTTAAAGACAGATAATTCTTCTTCTCTGACCGGGGTTGATAATCCAACTGGCACGATTGATAATGTTGCTCGCCAGAGCGACCCCTTATCTACGGAAGTAGAAATTATTCTTTCCAGACCAATTATAGAAAAAACAATCCAAGCTCTTAACCTCAGGGATAAAAACGGTGAATTTATATCTCCTGAGTTCATTTTAAAAGAACTGAGTGTCAAACCAATTCCGGGGACAGATATCCTCACCATTTCCTATGAATCCTATGATCCTACTTGGGCAGAAAGGATCGTTAACACACTGATTAAGGTTTACATAGAGAATGATATCCAAACTAACCGAGCGGAAGCTGTCGCCGCTCGTGACTTTATTGAGAAACAACTTCCAAAAGTTGAAGCTACTGTCAGCCAAGCAGAAGCGGATTTGCGTAGATTCAAAGAAGCTAATAAAATATTAGACCTGCAACAAGAAGCTAGCATTGCAGTCGGGTCGATTGCCAAATTAGACGACGAAATTTCTCAACTTCAGGCTCAGTTAGCACAGATAAATGCTGAGTCTGAGGGCTTGCGCAATAAGATCGGTCTGGATACACAGCAAGCTGTGGCAGCTACGTCTTTAAGGCAGTCTACTGGGGTCCAGGAGGCACTGACACAACTCCAAGGGGTACAAGCTCAGTTAGCACTGGAGCGCACCCGCTTCAACGATGAATACCCGACAGTCGCTCAGTTGGCTCTTCAGGAAGCCGCACTATTAAAATTACTACAAGAGCGAATAGCCCAGGTTATTGGTAGCCAACAACCAGCGCCACCGGTTAAGAGTTTGTTAGAGTTTGGACCAATCCAGCAACAACTGACTGCAGAATTGGTTCAGTCCGAGGTACAGCGTTTAGGACTGACTAGCCAACTAGGTGTTCTGAGGAATACTCAGTCATCTTACAAAGAGCGCTCTAGAGTCCTACCGAAACTAGAGCAGAATCAGCGGGAACTGGAGCGACGGGTAGCTGCTGCACAAGCAACTTACCAAATTTTGTTAAGCAAACTACAAGAAACCAGAGTTGCGGAAAATCAAAATGTCGGTAATGCCCGTGTTATTTCAGAGGCGATCGTTCCTGAACAGCCGATTCCGATCCCCATCAACCTGATCCTGGCAGGGGGAGCTTTTGCTGGTATGTTAGTTGCGATCGCTACGGCTTTCTTGATCGACCTCTTAGACAGATCGGTTCATACTCTCAAAGAATTAAAAGATTTGTTCAGATATACCTTGTTAGGGGTTATTCCAGATTACGGCAAGCTGGTCAGTACGAGCTACTTTGCTGGATCGTCTCAACAGAATGTTTTTCCCATTTTTCCAAGAGATTTGCCCCGCTCTGTCGTCGGTGAAGCCTATCAAATTCTGCAAGCCAATCTGAAGTTTATCAGTTCTGATCGACCACTGCAATCGATTGTAGTAACCAGTTCTGTTCCTAAGGAAGGCAAGTCCCATGTCTGTGCTAATTTAGCTGCAGCTATGGCTCAAGTAGGACGCCGGGTGTTACTAATCGATGCTGATCTGCGTTATCCATCTCAACATCATCTGTGGGAACTAACTAACTCCTTAGGTTTAAGTAATATTCTCGTGGGTGATGCTCAATTTCATCAGGCTAAACGGGAAGTAATGACTGGTCTTGATGTTCTGATGGCTGGGGTAATTCCTCCAAATCCTGTGGCTCTTCTAGACTCTCAGAAGATGGCTTTACTGATGCAGAAGTTCTCACGAGAGTATGACTGTGTTATCTTAGATACTCCAGCATTAGCTGGTATGGCTGATGCGCCAATTTTGGGCAAAATGGCTGATGGCATTTTACTGGTAGCCCGACCTGAAAAAATCGATTCTGCCAGTGCTAATGCGGCTATGGAAATTCTCAACAGCTCAGGTCAAAATGTTCTGGGGTTAGTTACCAATGGTGTAATCTTCAAAAACGAACCTGACGGCTATATCTACCGCAACAGGGAAAACTATACTACGCCAGATTTCAGTCCAGAAAAGGCTGAATGTAATCAGCCATAAAACTTTGGAAGTTGTGAATCTGTTATCCAAGAATCTGTTATCCAAGAATCTGTTATCCAGGAATCTGTTATCCAGAAGCTGCGCTGCCAGAACGTTGGTGGCGCATTCTGATCATAATTCCTAAGGTTATTTGCTTCATCATCCAGTAAAATACTGTCAGCACCACGAAGGTTACGGCCATCACTAGTAGTGGACCTTTAGAGGTTAAATCATGAATCATGCCCTTGACTAAGCTATTGGGTTGAGCAACCAAGTCCCAGCTGTTGAAGCGTTGGAATCGTCCTAGATAAATACCAAAGGCGCACAGAGCATGAGTAATTAACTCAGCTGAAAATATCAACTTTCCTAACCTTCGCCGCTGCAAATACTCACCTAGGTTCATCACAGATAGAACGTAAGCTTCAAAACCGGTTAGGATAACTAGCAGATGTTGGGGAATAACAACTAGAGTAATTGTCCATACTGAGTAATTCCTGCGAATGGCTTGAATTAGATGAATCACATCGG
>NZ_JAAHHZ010000587.1:0-3070 GCF_010672005.1 Moorena sp. SIO4A5
GGGCGACGGCGTTAACTAATTAGCCTGGGAGTGGGTGAGGCTTTGTTTGGGATGGGGGCGAATGCCCAAGACAAGCCTTACACCATGCTAGCTGTGGCAATTGAAGAAGCAACAGTTTGTCAGTTAACCACTAGAGAAATAGAACTAGAAGGGAATAGTAATGGTAAAGCAGCCACCCGGATTTCCCAGGACATCATTAGGTTGACCGAGAAATGGATTGAGGGATTTTCCATCTTCCCTGGTGTGGTTACTCCGTCTACAGTATTGGATACCTCAGCAGTTTACAGTTGGGAGTCCCTACAGTCCCATCTGGATCAGCTATACAGTAACCTCTACCACTACCTAGCTAAACTCGAACAAACAGAATCAGCTCAAAAACTGACTCAGTTCCAAGAACGGGAACGCCTCAATCATCAAGTTACTACGGAAGCGATTGCAGAACTAGCATCTGTGATCAAGCCCCAGTTAAAAGAGAGTTTTCAACAGGGAACCCCCCTGTTAATTGCCGCTGGTGCTGTAGGAAGGGCGATGGGGATTCAAATTAATCCCCCTGCCCAGTCAGAAGACCTGAATCGAGTCCGAGAACCCATAGAAGCGATCGCCCGTGCTTCCCGCATTCGGATCCGGCGAGTGATTCTACGTGACTACTGGTGGAAGAAGGACAATGGGCCTCTATTAGCCTACACCCGAGAGGATAATCGACCTGTGGCACTGCTACCAATAGGGGTGGGTGAGTATGAGGTCCTAGACCCAGAATCGGGAAAGCGTGTCCCAGTCAATGGCAATAATGCTAGTTTCGTTGCTCCCATGGCTTATATGTTTTATCGGTCATTCCCCGATCAAGCAATTAAAGCCTTAGACTTACTCCAGTTTACTTTTAGAGGTCGTAGCAAAGAGTTAATCACCTTGATGTTGACGGGAGTTGCCGCTGCTGTTTTGGGAATGGTCACTCCCCAAGCCACTGCCATTCTGATTGACAATGCTATTCCCGATGCTGACCGGGGATTATTAGGACAGGTAGGGTTAGGACTGTTAGCAGCTAGCTTTGGCAGTGCCATCTTTCAAGTGGCTCAAGGGCTTGCCACCTTGAGATTACAAACGATTAGCGAAGCTACCAGCCAAGCCGCTGTTTGGGACCGATTATTAAACCTAAGAATTTCTTTTTTTCAGCAATATTCCACTGGAGACCTAATATCCCGGGCTTCAGCAATTTCTGAGATCCGTAACCGACTCAGTGGCACAGTGATGCAAACCCTATTCACCAGTTTTTTCTCTCTGTTAAATTTGGGTTTGCTGTTCATCTACGATGCCCAATTAGCCTTAGTCCCGTTGGGAGTGGCATTAACTGCGATCATTGTGACCACTACCTCTGGTATTTTAACCCGGCGCAAGCTAAGACCCTTGCAACAGCTAGCAGGAGAAATTTTTGGACTGACGGTGCAGCTAATTGGTGGTGTTTCTAAACTCCGGGTAGCAGGGGCAGAAAATCGGGCATTTGCCTACTGGGCTAAATACTATACTCAGCAAATTAAGCTGGTGCTGAGTACGCAGTTAATTGAAGACTTACTGAACGTATTTAATACCATACTTCCTACCCTAAGCCAAATGATTATCTTCGCCTTGGCTGTCGAATCCATTACCAAATCCCAATCTGGGCAAGGTTTATCTACTGGTACGTTTTTAGCCTTCAATACTGCTTTTGGAACCTTTATCACTGGCGCAACTGATTTAAGCAATACCCTAATTAATATCTTAGAAATAGGTATTTTATGGGAACGAACTCAACCGATTTTAGAAGCTACACCAGAACTAGACTTAAGCAAAGCGGATCCAGGACGGCTTTCGGGGCAACTTAAATTAGATCATGTCAGCTTCCGCTACCGAAAGGATAGTCCTTTGACTTTAGAGAATATTACTATTCAGGCAAACCCTGGAGAATTTATTGCTTTAGTCGGTCCATCTGGTAGTGGCAAATCCACGATTATCCGATTACTGTTGGGGTTTGAAACCTCTGAAAATGGCACCATTTACTACGATGGTCAAGACTTATCTGGACTAGATATCTCAGCTGTGCGTCGGCAACTAGGAGTAGTGCTACAAAACGGTCGAATTAATAGTGCTTCTATCTTCGATAACATTGCCAGTGGTGCTTTAGTTACCATGGATGAAGCCTGGGAAGCTGCAAAAATGGCAGGGTTTGCTGATGATATTGAAGCCATGCCGATGGGGATGCACACCGTTATTTCTGAAGGTGGTACCAATCTTTCTGGTGGACAGCGACAACGGCTATTAATTGCCCGTGCCTTAGTCTTAAAACCAAGACTATTGATATTCGATGAAGCTACCAGTGCTTTAGATAACCGCACTCAAAGCATTGTTAGTCAAAGTATTGACGAATTGCGAGTGACTCGGATCGTAATTGCCCACCGCCTCAGCACTATCCGCAACGCAGACCGTATTTATGTCCTGGAAGCTGGGAGAGTGGTACAGCAGGGAACCTTTGAGGAACTGCTTAATCAGGAAGGGTTATTTGCCAATTTGATGGCTCGACAAATGGTTTAGAAGTATGAATTCTTAAACCATGAACTATTGCTTTGGCGTTGCTGAATAACTAAATGGTTTAACCAGAAAGGTAAATTATCTGATATATTAAATAATAAATAAAAAGCCTAATTGATAATTCCAACATTTATTCAGATTTAGAGTAGCACAGAGAAAGTCGATGTAGTCTGGCTAAATAATGTCTTAATCTCGTATTTTCATTTTATCTTCTAGTAAGATAAGGATTATCTGAACATGATATTAACCCTTAACACCCCCCAATATAAAAACCCCTACATTAAACCTCTACATTTATGCAGGGGTTTTTCCATAAACTTTTGTCATAAAAGTGTTTCAGCCTTCAGGGCGAAGAAACTCCTTTCGACAATATTCTATAGCATCATGATTAGACTTATAGGCATATTGTAGAGCTTTATTGCTAGACTTAGAGGCTTTATTCCAACTTATTTGATACCACTTAGATAAATCTATTGCTTCAAAAAAATCGACATGTCGTTGAAAATCTAAA
>NZ_JAAHHZ010000588.1:0-3068 GCF_010672005.1 Moorena sp. SIO4A5
TAACAATAATCTCGGTCATTTTTGGGGGGATTACTTACTAAAATTTGTGGCTCAACGCCTCACTAATTTTGTGGATAGTCAGGGTACAGTTGCTCGTTTAAATGGCGATCAATTTGCCGTTATTATAGCCACAGCTCAACACAAACAAGATGTCATCAATCTTGTCCAAACCATTCTTGACAGCCTCTCTCAAACCATCGTTCTGGATGATCAAGAAGTTTTTATCACCGCCAGTATTGGTATTGCCATTTATCCCCGTGATGGTGAAGACGTTGAACAATTACTCAATCATGCCAACCAGGGGATGCTTGAGGCAAAGCGTCACGGTGGTGATCAATATCAGTTTTACACCAGTGCATTGAATGTCAATTCTTCAAATCATCTTACCTTGCAGAGTAGCTTACGCTATGCTTTGGAACGGGAAGAATTCCAGGTTTACTATCAACCCCAAATCAGTCTCGATACAGGAAAAATTGTTGGTGCTGAAGCTCTATTACGTTGGCATCATCCAGAACTCGGTTTGGTTCCCCCAGCAAAATTTATTCCAATCGCCGAAGAAACGGGTCTGATTCTATCCATTGGAGAATGGGTATTACAGCAGGCTTGTCAGCAAGCTAAACTCTGGCAAAATGATGGATTTACCTCTTTTCGTATAGCAGTAAATTTATCAGGTCGTCAATTTAATAAACCGGAATTTTACCATAATTTAGTAAAGATTTTGCAGTCAACTGAGTTAACCTATCGAACTCTAGAATTAGAACTAACTGAAAGTATACTAGTAAAAAACACTGAGACGGCTATTCGTCAGTTAAATGAGTTTAAAAACCTAGGCTTAGAAATTGCAATTGATGATTTTGGTACCGGATATTCTTCATTAAGCTATTTACAACAATTCCCCTTTGATGTTCTCAAAATTGATCAGTGCTTTGTCCGTAATATTGTGCATAAGCCTAACCAGGCTGCTATTACTAAGGCAATTATACAAATGGCAAAAAGTTTAAATCTACAACTGATTGCTGAAGGAGTAGAAACTCAAGAAGAATTTGCTTTTATTTATTCTCATAAATGTGATCGAGTTCAGGGTCACTTGATTAGTAGGGCTTTACCAGCGCCGGAATTTAAACGTTTGCTCAATAGCGGTATTGGTTTCCCACTACCTCAAGTCAATTAGATTAGTTTTACAAAGCGGAAAAAAATGGTAAGAACAAAAATTCTGTTAATTGAAGATGAACCTTCAGTACGAGAAAATATACTGGAGTTACTGGAGGCTGAGGATTTTGAGGCGATTGCTGGTAGTAATGGTCGGATTGGTATTGAGTTAGCCCAGAATGAATCGCCGGATTTGATTATTTGCGATGTCATGATGCCAGAACTTGATGGTTATCAGGTATTGCAGACCTTGCGTAAACATCCTGCTACGGCAACTATTCCTTTTATGTTTCTCACAGCTAGAGCTGAAAAAACTGATCAGCGCCAAGGAATGGAATTAGGAGCAGATGATTATCTAACCAAGCCATTTACTAGAGTAGAACTACTAGGAGCAATTACTACTCGATTGGAAAAGCAAGCTGCCCTTGAGTTGCAAAAAGATAAAAAACTGGATGATTTGCGTAGTCATATTACACTGTCTTTGCCCTATGAAATGGATAAACCCCTAAATCGGATTCTGGATATTTCTAAACTAATCATGGAGAAATGGGAAAGTTTGGAACGATATCAAATTAAGACTATGGCAGAAGATATCCATCATTCGGGTGAAAGGTTATTAAGGTTAATTCAGAACTTTTTACTTTATGCAGAGCTTGAAATAATCGCTACAGATTCCAAGAAAATTGAAAATTTGCGAAAGACTACCAGTAAATTGCCTAATCCGGTTCTGGCTAATTTGATTCAGAATCTTGCTCAAAAGACAGGACGGGTTGCGGATTTGCAATTAGATTGGCGAGAGGCTACTATTGCTATGTCGCAAAACCGACTTAATAAAATGTTGGAAGAGTTAATTAATAATGCCTTTAAATTCTCACAAGAGGGAACACCTGTTTGGGTAAATAGCTATTCAGAAAATAATACGTTTATCTTGTCAGTCCACGACAAGGGACAAGGGATATCTGAAGCTGAAATGGCCGAATTGGAAGCGGACTTACAGTTTAAAGGTAACCTCTACGAACAACAAGGCTCAGGCTTGGGGCTGGTGATTGCTAAACGTCTAGTTGACTTACACGGTGGGAAATTAACAATACATAGTACACTAGGAGAACAAACTACAGTGCAAGTAATACTACCTCTAATCTCCAAAGGGCTACTCCCTTGACCAAGAACCATTTAGGATCTATCATTTACCATGGACTTTCTTTCCTTAAGTTGGTCGCTCTCTTAGGATAGAGAATAATATATTTTAGGGGATGACTTGGGTAGGTTATATGCTTAAACCAAGAATTGGAGGTATTTTGTAACTTGGGTTGTAATCAACTTAACCGTTATGGCAGGACATAGTAAATGGGCAAATATTAAGCGTCAGAAAGCGAGGGTTGATGCAGTTAAAGGTAAGACCTTTGCTAAAATCTCTCGGGAGATTATAGTAGCTGCTCGCAATGGTATCCCGGATCCGGAGGGTAATTTTCAGCTGCGGCAAGCGGTGGAAAAGGCGAAGGCAGCAGGGATTCCTAATGACAACATTGAAAGAGCGATCGCAAAAGGAGCCGGTACCCTAGGCAATGAGAGTGACAATCTTGAAGAGATTCGCTATGAAGGGTATGGTCCAGGAGGCGTTGCGATCTTGATAGAAGCTTTTACTGATAATCGGAATCGGACAGCAGCTGACCTGCGCTCAGGATTTACTAAAAATGGTGGTAATCTGGGTGAAACAGGCTGTGTTAGCTGGATGTTTGAGCAAAAGGGTGTCGTTACGCTTACCGGTGATATCACAGAAGACCATTTGTTAGAAGCATCCCTTGAAGGGGGAGCTCAAACTTATGAGTTGAACGAGGATTCCGAAGGTGTAACGGCTGAGGTATTTACAGAAGTTAGCAACCTGGAAAACCTGAGTCAAATATTGAAAAATCAGGGCT